>JAITNM010000056.1 GCA_031290475.1 Treponema sp.
GACAGGCCGTTGAGTTCCACCCAGAGGCTTACGATAAGGCCCAAGATAAAGAAACTTCTCAAATGCCGGTTGCGCAAATCACTGAACCAGATAGTCGCCATGATGTATAGAGTGACAATTGCAATAGCGGAAGATATAAAAAACACTACTAAATTACGCATTTTTCCCTGTATCCTTGTTAATCAGACGTTTCCCCTTGGGAATCCACCGGGACATCACCTCTTCCAGAGGGGCTGTTTCTATGGGCTTGGAGAGAAAATCATCAAAGCCTTTTTCAAGAAAAAAATCCTTCATGCCTGATATGGCGTTGGCGGTTAGTACCACAATCGGCGTTGGATTAAGAACCTCCGGTTTTTTCCGGGACGCTTCCATTGCTTCCATTTCCCGAATTTTTTCCACCGTCTCCACTCCGTCCATTCCGGGCATCACATGATCCATAAAAATGAGATCGTACCGGATTTTCGACGCCAATTCCAGGGCCTCCTTTCCGCCGGCGCAGAGGGTAATCCGGGCCTTATACGGCAGCATAAGCTGTTCGGCCACTATCAGGTTGATATCAATATCGTCCACAATGAGGATCTTCGCCTCCGGGGCGGTAAACCCCGGGCCGGCGTCTTCTTTATGAACAGAAGTTTCTTTCCCGTTTAAAAGATTGGCCAGGGTTATGGTATACACCGGCAGGTTCAGTGTTTTCACGGCCTGAACCGGGTCGTCCTCTCCCTTTTCCGCAAGAACAACTATCTCTCCGGAGTTTCCGTTTTTTCTGAGCATCTCCCCCGCTTTTTCGGCCCAGTCCGGGTGAACAAAAAAATAGTTATACTCCCCCGGCTTTTCCAGTTCCCGGAAGAAGACATCTTCGTCCGGGGTAAAGAATGAACGAAGCCCCAGGCTGTTAAAAGAACCGGCGAGAGATTTTGAGAGAACTTCGCGCTTTTCAAAAACGAGAATGTTTTTTGAAGCAGGATCGGCAACGGAAGCAAGGGGACTGTCGCCCCGCTGTTCCTGGGGGATCCGGGCGGTGAAAACGCTGCCCTCGCCATAGACGGATTCCACCGTAATATCCCCGCCCATAAGCTGGCACAGGTTCCGGCTGATTGAAAGCCCAAGGCCGGCGCCCTCGATCCCCTTGTTCCGGTGCGTATCAAACTGTTCGAATTTCCGGAACATCTTTTCCAGGTCTTCCCCCTTCAGCCCTATGCCCGTATCCTCCACGGAAAACCGGAGGGTAATGGAAGCGGCGGCAGGGCGCCTTTCTTCCGCGCCAGAGGGATCGGAAACAGTATCGTCTTCTTTTACAGAGAATGTGATATGCCCTTCTCTGGTATACTTGACCGCGTTGGAGAGCAGGTTGAGCAGTATCTGCCTTATGCGTACTTCATCCCCCCTCAGTTCATTGGGAAGGCGGCTGTCAATGTCGGCAATAAAAAGTATCGGTTTATCCGCAAATCTCAGGCGGATAATGTTGATACAGTCGCTTAAGAGACTGTCAAGTTTGTAATCGGCGGGAATGATCTCAAGCTTCCCCGCCTCTATCTTGGAAAAGTCGAGAATATCATTGATGATGGAAAGCAGGTTATTCCCCGCATGTTTAATGTTCCGGGCGTTTTCGTAAACCTTATGAGAAATATCTTCCCTGAGGATCAGTTCCGACATTCCCATAATGGCGTTCATAGGGGTACGGATTTCGTGACTCATGTTGGCAAGAAACCCGCTCTTTGCCCTGGACGCCGACTCGGCAATTCTGGTCTGCTCCTCCAGTTCCCGTGTTCTGTCCTGCACCGTGGCTTCAAGAAAACGGTTTGACTGTTCCAATGCGTAATTTAAGTAGTAAAACTTCCGGATCAGGGCCAGTGTTGTACCTATGGCAAAAATGAAAAAACCATAGGGGGAAAGGGTAATGCTCAGGTGGAGAAAGAAAGAATTGTACATATCAAACATGGTGGTGCCGAACAAGATTCCTGTACCGATAATAATGTTCCCAAAGGAAGAGCCTAAGAGGGATTTTCTGTAAAGGCGCAGGAGGGAGCCGCGCTTCCCCAGATCCTTCCAGGTGTTGTAGGTTGAAGACAGAAAATGAAATATGACTGAATAAAAAACAACGTATACAATAAACACAATCGCCGCCAACTGCCAGATACGAAGCACATAATCGCCGTACTGCTCATAGAAGATAATCACTATGAAAGCGCAGAACGAGGAAAAAATACTGAATACTTTCGTAGGAAGCCTGAGACGCTGAATCGAGAGATCTTCAATAAAAGCGCTTAAGACGGGAACGAGCAAAAAAACCGCGCAGAATTCAAGGCGCACCACAATGGCCGTATTGGGAATAAAGGCGTAGACCGCGTAGCTTCTGGCCATATCGTAAATTCCCAAAAGGATGGTGGAAAAACCGTAAAATAAGTTGTACCTCGCCTTCCGGCGTCCCAGCCAGAAGGCTATGTGGTATATCCCAAAAAATAAATAGACGGCGCTAAAGGCGATAATCAGCGTTTCGTTGTACTGTTTCTGTATTTCCCGGTAATCCCCGATAAAATAGGGGTTGGTGTAAAAAAGGCCGGTGGTTTCCGAATTTGGCTTTCCCAGGATCCGCAGAGCCAGGACATTGGTCCCGGCAGTAAAGAGGGACTTGTCCAGGGGGAAGAAAGCGCGCCGCATCCGGCGAAAGGAACGGATCCTTCCCTGCCCGTCCAGGTGCAATTCAGATCGGAGTTCCGCCCCGTTAAGGTAAACAGCCCAGTTATTCCCAATACCTTCGAAAAAGACCCCCGGAACAAGCGGGATCTCGGCATAGAGGGCGGACAAGGTCTCATTTCCAAGTTCAAAGGCAAACAGGATCGTAAATTCCTCAACCTTTTCCCGGAAAGGAGAAAAAAAAGTCTGTTTGGGAAAATCCTCAAACCCTATCTTTTTCATGATGAGCTGTTTCTTGCTATTTGCCACGCCCGGCTCAATCACCGTCCACTCCTTACCCGGATCTCCGGGAAGGCTGTCTATGTTCCGGATATCAAACCCCCGTTGAAAATAGACAGGGTAATCCCTAAGATTAATGCGAAAAGGCCTTTTTAAGGATGATTCCGTTTCTTCTCCCAGGACAAGAGCCGGTTCAAAGACGAAAAACACCAACAAGAGAAGCAAAAGACCGGGCCATTTCTTTTTATTCATCCAAGTCTAATTATAGCAGGCTTTCCTCTAAAACACTGAAAATTTTAAGAATTTTTGTAGAAAAATAAGACAAGGAAACGCCGTTCCGGCGGGATTCATATTCTTCTTGACATCCGCCGGGAGTGATTCAATAATGAACTATTGAGCCGGCTGGAACAGGCTCAAATTCCGGAATTCGGAGGTGTTTATGGGATTAATAGAACTCAGTTTTCCTTCTTATAACGAACGGGATACGGTAAAATCCTGGGTGTATACACCTGTCAGGAAGCCCAGGGCCATAGTGCAGGTAGTACACGGCCTTGGGGAACATTCCAGGCGGTACTTTGACCTTATCCTGAAATTAACCGAAGCGGGCTTTGTGGTTGCCGCAGACGATCATGTGGGACACGGAAAAACCGCCGCCGACTCCGGTATCTGGGGTGATTACGGCGCCAAGGGCTACATCACCACCATAGAAGACGAAAAGAGCCTTCACGATCTGGCAGTCAAATCCTACCCCGCCCTGCCCTGCATTATGTTCGGCCACAGCTGGGGCTCCATGATCGCCCGGGGATACGCCGCCCGGTACGGCGACACCCTGACGGCCCTCGTTATCTGCGGCACCTGCGGCGTTATGGAAACCATCGCCCCGGTGGCGGCGGCGCTGAAACCTTTGATCGAAGGGGGAAAAGCCGGGGAACCGAACCTCCAGTTAATGGCCAAAGTCTTTGCGGGCATGACGGACCGGTTTGATAATCCCCGTACCCCCAATGACTGGATCTCCGGAGACCCCGATGTGGTAGCGGATCACGGCGCCGATCCCTTCAACAACCTCACGAGCCCCCTCACGAATCAGGCCCTCTACGACCTTGCGGAACTGATCAAGAACATCACCGGTCCCGAATGGGCGGAAAAGGTACCCAAGGCCCTTCCCGTTTATAATATTGCCGGGGATCAGGACCCGGTGGGAAACTACGGAGAAGGGGTCTATGCGGTAAGCAACTGGCTCGCTTTAACAGGCCACAGGAGAGTGTCCACAAAACTCTACTCCGGCCACCGTCATGAAATTCACAATGACCGGGATATACGGGATGAGGTTACCGGGGGGATCATTTCCTTCATCAACGGCGTTCTATGGCAACGCTGAAAAACGCCATTGAGCGTTAATCAGCCTGTCGGATAGGAACAAAACACCGCCAGGCCGCCCGCCGCAAGTTCCCCGGCCGGCGCGGGAAGGGCGCTAAAAATGAGGCGGCTGTAACGTTTCCCAAGCGCCTCCGTGTTCCGTATCCTGTCCCCGGTGTATACCAGGGTGAGCTCTCCCCTTCCCATGGGCCAGGCGGAGACGCCGTCAATTTCTTCGTAGTGTATTACCCCGCTGTTGATGGTTGAAAGGTATTTCCGGCGCAGGGCAATGAGTTCCTGAAAAAAGGTGAAGAGTTCCTGGTCCTGTTTTGCCCCTTCCCAAACCATGGATTTGCGGCATTGGGGGTCCGGCCCCCCGGTAAGGCCTATTTCGGTGCCGTAGTAAATACAGGGGGCCCCGGGAAGCAGGAACAGCATGGTAAAGGCGTTCCTGAGGGCCCCCTTATCCCCCTCCGCCCGGTGGAGGACCCTGGCGGTGTCGTGGGAATCCAGGAGGTTTAAAAGCGCCTTATTATGGAGATCGCTGTAGCGGGAAAGAACAGTAAACAGTTTTTCTGCGAATTCCCCCGCACCGATCCGTTTTTCAATCAAAAAGTCCGCTATTCTGAAACTCAGGGGGTAATTCATCACCCCGTCAAAGCACCCCCTGTTGATCCACGCCGAGGCGTCATGCCAGATCTCGCCAAGTACGTAGAAATCCTGTTTTGCTTTATGAACCTCCTCTGAAAACTCCCGCCAGAAGTCAAAGGAAACCTCGTTGGCCACATCGAGCCGCCATGCGTCGATATCGCACTCCCGAATCCAATACAGGGCCGCGTCAATAAGGTGCCGCCGTACCAAAGGATTTTCCGTATCCCACTTGGGCATACGGGGACTGTAGGAAAAGGCTTCAAAACCGATATCGCGGTTATCGGCGTACTTTTCCCGCACCGGAAAATAATTTATATGAAAACAGTCTTTGTACGGGGAGTTTTCCTGGTTTTTCAGGACATCCTGCCAAAAAGGATGGGTATACCCCGCATGATTAAAAACCGCGTCCAGCATCACCCTGATACCCAGGGCGTGGGCTTCCCGCGCCAGGCGCTTTAAATCTTCGATACTCCCGAAGTGTTCATCAATGGCGTAGTAATCGGCGGTGTCGTATTTGTGGTTTGAGGGGGCCTTGAAAACCGGGGTAAGGTAAATACCGTTGATCCCCAGGTCCTTAAGGTAGGAAAGCTTTTGTATTATACCGGGAATGTCGCCGCCGAAAAAGTTATAGTGCCCGGGAACTCCTGTATCCCAGCGGGCGGAATCCGCCGGGGACAGGGCCGGGTTCCCGTTGCAAAAACGCTCGGGAAAGATCTGATACCAGATCGTATCCTGTACCCAGGAAGGAACCGAAGGGGCGTCAACATCGTGGATAAAGGGGAAAAAGAAGTGATCAAAATGATGTTCCCTCTGTACAGGCGTTTCCGCTATAAGGCCGTTTGCGGTAACATAGCGGTTTCTTCCCCCATGGACAAGGCGGAAACAGTACATCAAACGGCGGCGGCGGGGAATGGCAAGCTCAACACGCCAGACCGTTTTTCCCGCTCCCGTATACTGCCGGGACAGGGGGGCTTCTTCATACTGCCAGAGTTCCTCTCCTCCCGTCCTTGTATAATCATAGGGATCGCCGTACAGGGCAAAGGCCCCGGTAATTTCCCCTTCCGAAATGAGGCGCAGTACAACTTTGCCCCCCTTCAAGTCATAATAACAGTAAGGCAGGGCCGCGTTGTGGAAAACCTGAATATCACTCATCAAAACGAGTATAGCCCAATGAGTCCTCTTCCGCAATTCAGTTTACCTGCACAACGGACGAAGTTATGATAAAAGCATGTAATATTTTAAGGTTTTTGTTGTTGAAAACTGAAAATTGTTTCTCAACAGCGGATTTTTGTTGTCAAGTGTGCAAAGCTAATGTACTATAGAATCTGAGGAGAGGACATTATGGGAAAGATCAAAGAACCTGCTAACCTGTCGCCCCGGATCAAATGGCTCCGGGACTTTTATTTTAAGGGTGTTGACCGGGAGTGGAACAATGAGTTCCGCCCTTTTACCACCGGGACCCCCTGGGACCGGAACTACAACGAGATGACCTACTACGTGGTACCCGAAACCTATACTTTTTTTAAAACCTTCAACCAGGGCTGCCTGCAGGGGGCGGTAAAGATTGAAATCCCGCCGGATTTCTACCAAAAGACCATTGCCGAACGGAAAGCCTGGTTCATCAAAAAGGCTATGGTGGATTACGTTCCCCAGGAGATCCTCCCCGGGGACTTACTCTGCGGGGCGGTGTTCAACCTGGCCGCAAGCCACTGCCTTTCGCGGGAAGAGAGCAGGAAGAAAGACGATGTGATATGCGGTAAAAACGGACTTACGAAGCGTACCATTGAATTCCACGACCGGGGATACGGAAACTGCGGGCCCACGAGCGGCCACATCATCCCCGGCTACGAAACACCGGTAAAGTACGGATTCCGCCATATTTACGAAGATCTCAAGGCCAGGTATGAGTCCCTGAGCGAAGCTGAAAAACAAGGTCCCAGGGGAGGGCAGCTTCGGGCCATGATGGAAGCGGCGGAGATGCCCCGTGACGTAGCGGCAAAATACGCCGCCCTCTGTGAAAAATTCGCCGCAGAGGAAGGCGACGCCGGGCGAAAGGCAGAACTTCTGCGCATGGCGGCGAACATGCGGAGAGTTCCCTGGGAAGGAGCGGATAATTTCTGGGAAGCGGTACAATCACTGTGGTTTACCCACATGCTGGTTATGTCGGATGAAAACTACCCGGGACCGGGGATCTCTTTCGGCAGGGTGGATCAGTACCTCTACCCCTACTACAAAAAGTCCATAGAAGAGGGGGAAGACCGGGAATTCCTCAAGGATATCCTCAAATGCCTTTGGATCCACTGCAATACCGCCTACGACGCCATGATCAAGGTGGGGATGAACCAGGGGATCACCGCAGGCTACGGCCAGCTTATGATGCTTTCCGGCCTGGGAAAAGACGGGCAGGGCAAGGGATACGTTGACAAGACCAACGACCTTAGCTACGCCATCCTTGAGGTGATAGACGAAATGTCCCCCATCCTGGAACCCAAGCCCAACGTGCGCCTCCACCGGAACAGCCCGGAAAAGCTTTTGGACAAGGTATGCGACATGATCGCCGGAAGCCAGGGGGCGCCCTTCCTGCTCAACTTTGACGAGCGGTCCATGGCAGGATTACTGCGGGAGGCGAAATCCGCCGGGCTTGAATCCCTCATCAACGAAGACAATGTGTGCGATTACAGCGCCGTAGGCTGCCTGGAAAATACCATGGTGGGGAACGACCGCTCATCAACAGTGGATGTGAACCTTAACCTTCTCAAAGCCCTGGAACTTACCCTGGGGAACGGGAAGGATATTACAGACTACAAGGATCAGCTCTGGGGCAAACCCTACAGGAATATTCAGATGGGCCCGAAAACCGGAGAAAGCGGAAATTTTAAGACCTTCGAAGAATTTTACGCCGCTTTTCTGGAACAGACCAGGTTCATCATAAAAAAGATCACCGGTTTATACAACGAAGGCGACAAGGTCCGCGCCGAATTTATGCCCACCCCCTACCTTTCGTGCCTGGTAAAGGGCTGCGCCGAAAAGGGGAAGGACGTTACCCAGGGAGGCGCGGAGATACGCTTTGCCACCATTGAGGGGGTTACCTTTGCCACCACGGTTGACAGCCTTCTTGCGGTCAAGCACCTGGTCTACGACGCCAAAACCTGCACCATGGATGAACTTATCAGGGCATTGCGGGACAACTGGGCGGGATGGGAGGTGCTCCAGGCCAAGGCTAAAAACAAGGCCCCCAAATACGGCCGGGACGACAGCGATGCTGACGAGCTGGCAAGAAATTTTATGGAATTCTGGTCAACCGAGGCGGCAAAATACAGGACCCCCTGCGGACACACTTACCGGGGCGGTATGCTCTCATGGAACTACTGGGTAAGCGACGGCTACATACTCTGCGCAAGTCCTGACGGCAGGAAGCGGGGACAGTTTCTCTCCAATGCCATCTGCCCCTCCAACGGCGCGGATATTAATGGTCCTACTGCGAACAGTAACTCTGTGGGAAATGTCCTGGGCGGCAGGGACGAACAGGGAAACTACGTAAACTACCTCCCCAACGGGGCAAGTCATACCATCACCATGAGCCCTTCGCTCATGAGGGACGGCGAACACCGGGACAAGTTCAAAGCCTTTCTGCGGGGTTATATCGAAAACGGCGGCACCGCCTTGCAGATCAACGTTCTGGATGTGGAAACCCTGAAGGACGCCCAGAAAAATCCCGAGGAATACCGGCATCTCCTCGTGAGGGTAACGGGGTACAATGCCTACTTTACGAGCATCGGAAGGGAACTCCAGAACGAAATTATCGAGCGGGAATCCCACGGAAAATTTTAACCCGTATGGAAGCGATGATACTGGATATACAGCGGATGTCCACAGAAGACGGCCCGGGACTGCGGACCACGGTGTTCTTCAAAGGCTGCAACCTCTCCTGCCGCTGGTGTCACAACCCGGAAAGCATCCCCCAAAAGCCGGCGCCCAACTGGCTTTCTATTAAGTGTATGGGCTGCGGCATCTGTGAAAAGGCCTGTAGCCGCCGGGGTATATCCAGGGACGAGGGGGGCCTGCGCTTTAACCGGGAAACCTGCGAGGCCTGCCGGAGCTGCGAGAATGAGTGCCCCAACGGCGCCATTGAACTTAAGGGCAGACCCATGGCGGTAGAAAAACTGTGCCGGGAACTTGTCAAGGACAGGGCGTACTTCGGCAGCGAGGGGGGCGTTACTTTTTCGGGGGGCGAAGCAATGCTCCAGTGGGAAGCGGCGGCGGCTTTGGCGAAATTCCTCAAGGAGGCGGGGATCCACGTCGCGGTGGATACTGCCGGGGGTTACGACTACCGGGTTCTGGAAGCGATCCTGCCCTATATCGACATGGTGCTCTACGACATTAAAATCTTTGACCCGGAAACGCACAAAAAGTACACCGGTCTTGACAACAGGATCATCCTGGAAAACTACCGGAGACTGGCTGCTTCGGGAAAGCGTCTCTGGGTCAGAACCCCGGTTATTGAAGGGGCAACCGACAGCGGGGAGAATATAAGGGCTATCGGGAAATTCCTCTCTGAAGCGGGTCTCCCCGAAAAGTGGGAACTGTGCAGTTTTAATAACCTCTGCCGGGATAAGTACCTGCGCATGGATCTTGACTGGGAATACAAGGATACAGGCCTCACGAAGAAAGAGTATATTGAAAAACTCCGGGACATTGCCCTGGAATACGCGGACTGTGCGGTGTACAGCGGTACTACGCAGGAAGGAGAAGGATGAGATGGTAAGGTTTGGCAGGGAATTTGATGAAGAATGCGCTCAGATATTTGAGAGCGACAGTAAAATCGGCCTTTTTTGTTCGGCGTCCCCTGAGGGATATCCCCATATCTCGCTGATCTCTTCCATCAGCGTGAAAAACCCAAAAACCATGATGTGGGGGCAGTTTTCCCAAGGCCGATCCAAGGAATACCTCAAGGACAATCCCAAGACAGGGTTCCTGGTGGTTTCCCCGGACATGCGCTGGTGGACCGGCAAGGCCCGCCACACGGAAACTGTTGTCAAGGGCGAAGACTACGAGTATTTCAACAACAAACCCCTTTTCAGGTACAATTCCTACCTCGGCTTTGGGGCGGTCCACTACGGGGATGTGATAGACGTAAGCGCCGGAGAAAAACTGCCGATCCTCAAGGTTGCCCTGGGCGCCCTGAAATCCGCCCTCATGAAAAAAGCCGCCGCCAGCCCGGCCCCGGCCCCCAAGATCCCGCCCTACGGCATGGCTCTGGCGGCCAAGACCGGCGCCCTCAAGTTCATCGCCTGGATAGATCAGGACGGCTACCCCCGGATCATCCCCGCCCTGCAAGGAACCGCCGCGGGGCCCGACAGGATGGTCTTCTCCTCCCTCCCCTACGGCGAACTCCTGGCCCAAATCCCTAAAGACGCAAAAACCGCCGTATTCCTGGCAAACCTGGAACTGGAAAGCCTCCTCCTCCAGGGACGCTGGCTTGGGATGAAGGGCGGAGCGGGGGGCGGCGTCTTTGAGGCGGATAAGGTGTACAACTCCATGCTGCCCCTCACGGGCTATGTCTACCCCCCCAAAGAACTCCCCAATGTATACGGGGACCGGAA
>JAITNM010000040.1 GCA_031290475.1 Treponema sp.
TATTCGGCAGGGCGCAGTCCATATTGACCAAAAACAGGATGGGCTTTTCGGATAGCCTCATGCGGATAATGCTGACGCAGTCGTTGATGAGGGAGGCAAAAAGGTATTCCGTTGAAGCAATGTCCATTTTGCCCGATTCGATTTTGGAAAAATCCAGAATATCGTTAATAATTGAAAGGAGGTTGCCCCCCGCCTGCTTAATGCTCTGGGCGTCTTCCCGGGCGTCCGGGGACAGATCCCTGCGGAGGAGCAATTCCGCCATCCCCAGGATCGCGTTCATGGGGGTGCGTATCTCGTGGCTGGTATTAGCCAGGAACCGGCTCTTCGCCGAAGCGGCCCGTTCGGCCTCAATCCTCGCCTCCACGATAGGGGTAATGTCGCTGATGTCGATAAACCTGCCCTTGGTAGTCCCCCGGAGGTCATCGGCATTGATCTTAAAATGGCGGATTTTCCCGTCAATATTCAGTTCCGTAGTACTTTCAAAAGCGCCTTTGGAGGTCAGAATATCGCTTATCATGATCTTCATGTCCATCCCCTGAAAAAGATCGATCAGGGGCCTGCCCTCGGCCATTTCGTAATCTTCAATATGCGCTAAGACCGCCAATGGCCGGCTGATGTAGGTTACCCGGTTCATCTCGTCCACCAGGGCAATCAGGTTCGGGGTCGTCGCCATCAGGGTACTGAAGGAATCCAGCGCCTTGGCGGATCGGCTGCTTTTGTCCGTTGAAAAGCGGGAGAGCATCAGGAAAAAAATACAGACATATACCGCGATGATCCAGTTGACAAGACTGTCGTTAAGACTTACCCCATCGCCTAAAAGGGGCAATCCCAAAAGAATTATAACTAAAATAGCGGCGGTGGAGATAAGCACGAATCTGCCCAGCTTCTTATAATCGCAGTAGGCCGCGCCTATGCCGCAGATAACCAGGTAGACCAGAAGATAATAAAAGCTTCCCCGCAGATACAGCGTGCCCGCCGTATAGCAGATAAAGATGATCATGGGGATGGAGAAGGCCAGGGTCGTGGTCTTCCGGACGCGGAGCATCAGCAAAACCATGATCACCACGGCGCCGAGGACGGCGATGAGCAGAACCGCCGCCCTGGCGTAAAGCTCGCGGCTCACATATTCCGGCAGGCGCACCAGGATGAAAGACACCATGCTGAACACCGCAAGCAGGTTGGCCGCCTGAAAATACCCGGCGTCGGGGACATCGGCCCAGGCCTTCTGGATACGTTTCATCGTGGGAAAACTGAGCAGGATCAGCGCGGCGCATATCGCGACGGGAACAATAATATTGAAGTAGCGCCCTTCGTTCATGTAATCAGGCAGGTGGAGTACGATAAGGATGATCATGCTGCATATCGCAAAAGTGGCGGCCGTCCTGAAGTAACCGGTCGTATTGTTTCTGTCATTCATAGCGCGTCCCTCATTGTATACGAAAGGTTGTCCGGCGCAACGATTCTTACGGCCGATGGGACAACTTTGACCGTTATATTGGTATCAATGAATATTTCCCCGTCCAGTTGCAGCACCAGCGGTTCATCTGACCGGACGGCAATTTCCGCCGCCTTCCGGTAAGATATGTAGGACGGAAACTTGTAATACTTCCCGTATAGATATTGCGTGCCGATTTTTACCACATTGAGGGTATTGGTACTTTTAAAAAGCAGCACATCCAGCAGGCCGTCGTCCGGCACGGCGGCAATAGCCGCTTTTTTATCCCCGCCGTAACAAGCCCCGTTGGCGATGTTTATCGTCGCATAGCTTCCGCTAAAATCCTTCCCGTCGATAGTTATTTTGTATTTCTGATTTATGATCCTGGGGCTAAAGGCCGAAATAACTCCGCCCCAAAAAAACATAAAATCATACATGAATTTCCTGACAGGAAACGGCAGCCTGTTCC
Organism: Treponema sp.; assembly: GCA_031290475.1. GTDB lineage: Bacteria > Spirochaetota > Spirochaetia > Treponematales > Breznakiellaceae > JAITNM01. Next base: position 1,905 of record JAITNM010000040.1, read on the forward strand.
AATTCGACTTATATCGCGTGTTCAGTTCCGCCGCCTTGTGAACCGCATAGGCTTCTATACCTATTGTGCAGGTATTAAGCGCGTAGTTGTTGCCGTAAAAAATCACGTCGGTGGCTATACTTGGGGCCAATGCCATCAGCGTGATATTCCTGAACAGATCGTTTTTCCCCTCGCCGAAAGCCCGCACAAAATCGTTGCTGTTTCCGTAAGGAACCGGGGCAAGCTCAATATTCGCAAGTCCCACAACGCCGTTTAGACAATCGAACAGGATGCCGTCGCCGCCTACCGCGTAGACCCGGATAGCGGCGCCGGTCCCGGCGTCTTTTGCGTATCTTCTGATTACAGCGATGGCGTCCCTCGGGAAACGGGAAACATGCATAAAGTAATCCTGTATGCCCAGTGCCCTTAAACAATTTTCGGTATTGAGCATGAATACGTCAAAATCCGCCTGCCGCTTGAGTGATACCGGGTTAATAATAAATAAATGCTTCTTATCATTCATCTTTGTATTCTCCCAGCAGTTCATTGAGGGTATCAAGGGCCGCCTCAAACTCGGTCATTAAAACCTGGTCGGAAATGGCCCCAAGGCCGTCCTTCATCTTCGCGTTCATCCGTTCTTTTTCCAGATCAACAATGATCGTATCTATGCTTTCAATATTTTTTTCCCGCAATGCTGTTTTTAACTCAACTAATTTGGGAATATAGAAAGAGCTGTCTTTTCCGTTTTCGTCATCTTCATTCATCTGTAATTCTCTTTTTATTCCCTTGGTTAATTGAAAAAGATATAAACAAAAATTCGGCAGACTTTCCCTGATTGCGTCAATGTTTCCTTTTTTCCCCGCTTCTTCCAATGCTGCCGCCTCTTTCGATAAAGCCGTTGCCCCTATGGTGGCGGCCGCGCTTTTCAGGGCGTGTACCTGGGCGGTAAAATAACCGGTATCCGTTTCCACGGGAGCGGTATTCAGATAATTCAGCCGTTCCTCCGCGTCTTTGTAGAAAGAAGCCAGTACCTGCCTGAAACCCGCGATAGTACCGCCGGTCAGGTTTATCCCTTTGGCAATATCAATGCCTTTAATCGCTATTCCGGCATCTCCCTCAAAGACTTCCCTGTAACGCGCCCTTCCCGGCATTTTCCGTTTTTCCAGGGGTATCCATTTGGCGATAAGGGCATCCATTTGGGAAATCTCAATGGGTTTTGAAAGGTAATCGTTAAAGCCTTTCTCCAAAAACATTTCCTTCATCCCCGAAACCGCATTGGCGGTAAGGGCGATTATCGGTATTCCCTCCGGGCGTGCCCGCGGAAATTCCTTAGAAGATTTTTCTTTTCGCCGGAATTCTTCAATGGCCCGGATTGCCGCCGTTGCCTCGATACCGTCCATTTCGGGCATCATGTGATCCATAAAGATAATGTCGTAGGCGTTTTTTTCAACAAGACCGATAGCTTCTTTCCCGCTTACGGCAGTGGTAATATCCATCTCGTACAGTTCCATTAAGCCCTTGGCCACATTCAGATTGGTGACAATGTCATCGACAATCAGGATCTTCGCTTCCGGGGCGGTAAAGCAGACTCCTGCTTTTTCCTGGAACTGGGTTTCCGTTAAGCCGTTAAGCACATTGGCGACGGGAACCGTATAGGTCGGTATATTTATCATGGGATTATATTGAAATATCTCCATGTCCTCCAATTTTGCCAGCATAACCAGGGTGGTTTCCAAATTTTTTTGCTTTATAAAATTAAGAAGCTTTTCCGCCTCATCGGGGGAGACAAAAACGAAAGGATAGGGTTTTCCGGTTTCTCCTATGCCGCGTTCAAAGTCCGGCAATAATCCGTCTTTGGTTGATACCGTTACCGGTACACCGAGGTTTTTAAGGGAATAGGCCAGGGAATTCTCATAAATTGTACGCCGTTCGTAAAGCAAAACATGTTTTTTTTCGGGGTTTTCCACCCTGGCGATTGGTTTAGGGGACTCCGTCTCTTGGGGCAGAATAACGGTAAAGGTACTTCCCTTGCCGTAGGTACTTTCCACGGAAATGTCCCCGCCCATCATGCGGCAAAGGTTTCGGCTTATGGCAAGCCCCAGCCCCGTTCCTTCCAACCCCCGGTTTTTATGACTGTCGAATTGGGTAAAATCACTGAAGAGTTTATCTATGTCTTCTTCTTTTATCCCGATACCGGTGTCGGAAACCGTAAAAGTTAAAATAATTCTGTTTTTGTTTTTTGGCGCCTCCGGTTCGGAGGAGACGCTTAAAACAACCCGGCCTTCCTGGGTAAACTTGGCCGCGTTGCTGAGGATATTAAGCAGTACCTGCCTGATACGGACTACATCGCCGGTCATGCTGTTTGGTATGGAGCAATCAATGTTGGTAATAAACCGGACATGTTTTTCCGCCAGACGCATCCGGATAATATTGATCACATCGTTGATCAGGGAAGTAAAGAGATATTCCGAAGGTATAATTTCCATCTTACCGGATTCAATCTTTGAAAAATCGAGAATATCATTGAGGATGGAGAGGAGGTTGGACCCCGCATGGCGGATATTGCCCACATAGTTACGGGCAGCGGACGGAAGGTCTTCCCGCAGGGCCAATTCACTCATACCGATAATGGCATTCATAGGAGTGCGGATTTCGTGGCTGGTATTGGAGAGAAAATTGCTCTTTGCCTCCGAAGCGGCCAGGGCTTTTTTGTTTAAATCCATAAGCAGCCGGTTTTGCGCCGTAACCGTATGCCCCAAAAAAAGATAAACAATAAAGCCAATGATCATAAACGCGACGGTAAATACAATCTGTTTTATTACCCTGTTTTTCAGATCCTGATAAATGGATTCCGCCTCATAATCACAGCCAATCATTCCCACCGCGTCACCCGAGGAATTCAGGATGGGTACATAGGTTGATATTACCCTTCCCCACGGGGGCTGATTGTCGATATGGCCAAACTGGAAGGTCTTTGTCCGGTAGGCTTCAGCATAGGGCGGGTCATAAGCGGATACATTTTCCTCCGTCCCCAGGGGAGAAAACACGGCGTCCTCCGGCGTGGCGCTGCCATCGATGATAAAACGGTGGACCGTGTCTGTATAAGGCGCCAGGGTATACAGGTAAAGGCAATTAGTTTCCTGTTTTAAATCAAAAAGTTTCTGTCTTGTCTTTTCATAAAACAGATCGTTAGCGTCAAGCGTTTTACAGAGCCGTTCAAAGGCGTCCCCGTCAATAAAGGCGGATGCCCGTTCCGCAATGGGAAGTCCTATCCGGGAACAGATAAGCTCCGTTATTCCGTTGATCTGCTGAATGGTAGTTATAACAACCACCGAAAAAATGGCAATAACAAAAATAAAGAAAAACAGGGTAAACCAGAGCATCATGCGGTCCTTAGGTTCACGGACGGAAGGGCCTTGTTTGCGCACAGAATAGCGTTTTTTCTTATTACTCACCGGACGCCCCTGCCGCAAGCAATGCGTCAATCACATCTATTGCCGCGTCAAACTCGGTTATCAACACATGGTCGGAAACTGCCTCAACGGCCTCCCTGGTTTTTGTGTCCAGGGGGTTTCCCTCAAGGTCCGTCAGGAGCCGGTCCGCGGTTTCAAGGTCCTTCCGTTCCAGGGCCTCTTTAAGCGATAAAAAGATCTCCCGGTAAAGCGAAGGATTTTCACCGCCCTTTTCTCCGCCTTCTCTTTCCCCGCTGTTTTTTTCTACCGCCTTCTGTATTTCTTCCGCCGTTTTTTTGAGGTGTTCAAGAAACGGCGGAAGGCTCTTCCGGATTGCCGTCATATCCTCCGCTTTTCCAATGTCTTTAGCGACAGCTAAAGACATTGCTTCCAAATCCGCGGCTTCCTTCGACAATAACGCCGCGCCGATAGTGGCGGCCGCGGTTTTTAAGGCGTGGACCTGGATGGAAAAAGCATGAAAATCCCTTTCGGGATTTTCATGCTTAGGAGGGCTGTCTCCGTCAAGAAAAGTCTTCAACAGGGGGAGCCGTTCCCCGGCATCCTTGTAAAAAGAGGTCAGGACTTTTCGGTAACGCGCCTCCGTGCCCCCGGTCATGGCAAGACCCTTTGCCGTATCCACCCCCGGTATAGTTAGCGGGGGGTGGGGAGTAGTGACTAAAGAAGAAAAAGGCGTTCTCCCTCCGCCCTCCTCGCCCCTCTCTACTTTTTGTTGTTTTTCTTTGGGAATCCACCTTCCCAGGGTTTCGTCAAGTTTGGCGATCTCTATTGGTTTTGACAAGAACTCGTTGAAGCCTTTTTGCAGATACATTTCCCGCATACCCGAAACCGCGTTGGCGGTAAGGGCGACAATGGCCCTCTTGGGCGCTTCCGGGGTTCCGTCTTTTCGCCCGGATTCTTCCGACGCGCGGATTGCCGCTGTTGCCTCAATGCCGTCCATACCCGGCATCATGTGATCCATGAATATAATGTCGTAGGGATTTTTCTCCGCTAAGTGAACCGCCTCAAGCCCGCTGGTACAGCAGTCGATCTTCATTTTATAGGGGGCCATGAGGCCCTCGGCCACATCCAGGTTGGTAGTAATATCATCCACGATAAGGACCCATGCGTCCGGGGCGATAAAACGGATGCCCGGCTTTTCAATTTCATGGTAGCCCTTATCACCGGCTTTTCCGTTAAGAATATTCGCCACTGAAATTGGCTGTACCGGCATAGCCAGGACATGGATATTTGGCCGCGCCGCTTCCCCGTATTCCGTGATCAGTACCAGGGTGATGTATGGGGCCGCGGTCCGCAAAATTTCCCGAACTTCGTCAAACAGACTGGACGAGGTAAAGACGTATTGCCAGGTATTGTTTGACAGGCGATCCAAAAAGTCCTCCCGGTTTGATACCATGGCGCAGCCAACTCCCAGGTTATCCACCGTATAGGCAATGGATTCCGCATATACCCGCCGCTCATCGAAAACAAGAACGCTTTTAGTCTCCGGATGTTCCACCTCGGCAAAGGGGACCGCGTCCGCCACTTCCTGGGGTAAGGCCACCCGGAAGACGCTGCCTTCTCCGTAGGTGCTTTCCACCGTGATGTCCCCGCCCATAAGGCGGCAGAAGTTCCTGCTTATGGCGAGTCCCAGGCCCGTTCCCTCAACCCCCCGGTTATACTGCATATCAAATTGGGCAAAGTCTCCGAACAATTTCCCCGTATC
>JAITNM010000106.1 GCA_031290475.1 Treponema sp.
ACGGGGCCTCTGACGATGATCTCGCCCACCCCCCGCTCATCGGGGTTCAGGACTTTCATGTCCACCTGGGGTATAAGTTTTCCAACGCTGGTTTCCTTATAATGATTCACCGGGTTAAGGTTGATAATGGGTGATGTTTCGGTGAGGCCGTAACCCTGGACAAAGTCTATGCCCAGTTGGTTGTATTTCCTGAAAACGCTGGGCGCCAAGGGGCCGCCCCCGCAGATACATACCCGCAGGGTGGTTAGGGAAGCCTTTTCCAGAACCGAGTGGAACATCTTCTTCCCCGGATTTACCTTAAAGACTTTCTTGATAAACCCCGAAATGCCCATGAGGACGTTGATAAGTCCGTATACTAGGGGACCCTTTTCCCGGATACCCCTGAGTATCCCCGCGAGGAGCTTGTTGAAGAGCATGGGAACCCCCAGGAGCAGGGTAACCTTCCCTTCCTTGAGGTCCTTCAGAATGGTCTTGGTAACCATACGCTTCCCGAAAACCACCTCCGCCCCTTGGGATATGGCCTCGATAAACACTGCCAGCATGGTATACGCATGATGAATCGGGAGTATGGCGTAAAATACATCGGTGTGGTACACATCAAAAGGGACCCCTTGGGCCAGGTAGCAGTCCGAAACCAGGTTCTGATGGGTCAGCATCACCCCCTTGGGCCTGCCCATGGTTCCGGAGGTAAAGAGGATCGCCGCCAGGTCAAATTCCTCGGCCGCCTCGATCTGTGCCTCAGGCCCGTCCAGGTCGTAAATGTAGGTCCCAATCCCCTTTTTAAGAGAAATCACTGCCTGCAATTCCGGGATTTCTGACCCTTTAGCGTACCGATCATGCTTTTCTTCGTCCACAAAGGCCATTTTCGCCTTGGAAGTGCGGAGCAATATGTCGGTTTCGTCATTTTTTATCTGATAATCAATGGGAACCACCTCCGCTCCCGCGAAAAGTATCCCCAAATAGGCGATAGTCCACTCAGGGGCGTTTTTCCCCGTTACCGCGACCCGGTCCCCCTTGCCGATACCCTTGTTGTGAAGCCACCGGGCCACAGCCTCGATGATTTCCAGGGACTCTTTATAGTTCAGGCTGATACGATCGGGCTCATAAATCGTGAAACATGGCCGCTCTCCGTAGCGGGCAACGGTAATCCGGTACATTTCCGGCAGCGTAGGCCATTGGCCGTGGAACATTTTCCCCCGGAATTCTTCAAGAAACGCCCAAGGAACATCAGCAGTACTCATTAGCAACCTCCATAGAAATATCCTTAGTGATTTGACCCCTGTTTTGATTTTTGGTTGCAAATTTGGAGATATTTTAAGTGCCTATTACCGGGGCCGAGGGTAATGTGCCGAAAAATGCCTTGTAGGCGCGATAAAAATTCGAGTAATCATTGAAACCGGCCTTGAATGCCGCTTCTTCTGTGGGACAGCCGGCCATTATTTCATTTTGCGCCTTGGACAGTCTTTTTATGCGTATATACTGGTTGATGGTTGTTCCTGTTTCATGACGAAAAATGACATTAAGATGGTTTTTGCTAATGTGAAATTTTCGGGACAGCTCGTCCAATGAGAGAGACTCCAATAGATTATCGTTTAGGTACTGCAGAACCGCCTGGATGCGTTCATCTCCGGGAACGGGCTGCAGGGCATTTTTGGAATGGATACGGTATATTTGGGAAAGCAGGGAGACAAGGCGGCTTTTGAGGGCTATGGGCTGCAAGGATTTTTCCATGTTCATACATTCCAATATGGATTGAACAAAGAAATCAATTTTAAAGAAAGACAAATCGGGATAGTATCTTTTATCTGAATGAAAGGTTTCCAGGAATAATGCCCGTTCCGGCTCGTCCAGAAATTCAGGCAAAAAATGAAAGGATACCCTGTGGCAGATACCGGTTGAATTAATACGCCGCTCGTGGAAGGAATGGGGGGGTATTAATAATAGACTTTCCGGTGATAGCTGATATTCAAAGCCTTCAACCTTGAATCTGATAGCGCCTTTGATCAAATAGTAGATTTCATATTCATTATGGCAATGCAGAAGGGGTCTGGCATAGGCTTCATCGCTGATGTTGTGCCAGACGAAGAAGCTCCCGGCATTCTGAACATCTTCTTTCTTCATATCTTCACTATAACATGAATCGGGATTTTTGCAAGATTTTTCTTGTTTTCCGCAATGGTTTTTTTCCGGGGCCGGTAATATGCTAATTTAAAGTTCATTTAATGGAGGAAAATATGAAAAGAATCGCGTTATTATTAGCGGCTTTAAGTATTCCGGTAATGCTTTTTGCCGGCGGCGGCCAGCAGGCTTCGGGCGGTGGCGGTAACTATCTCCGCCTTGCATGGTGGGGTAATACGGTGCGGGATGAAAGGACTAACCAGGCAGTTCAGCTTTTTATGCAGAAGAACCCCGGTATAACCGTGGAAACCGAACCCACCGCCTGGGACGGCTATTGGTCCAAGGTGAATACCCAGGCGTCTTCGGGCAGTCTTCCTGACGTTATGCAGCAGGATTATGCTTATATTCAACAATGGGCAAACCGGAATCTGTTGTTGGATCTGACTCCCTATATTGAACGTGGGGTTATCGATCTTTCCAAATGGGCTGATTCTGCGGTAGCTTCCGGCAAAATCGGCGGGAAGATCGTCGGTCTTAGTTTGGGAACCAACTCTTGGGGTATGGGAGTTGATCCGGCGGTTTTAAAGCAGGCGGGAGTTACCATCGACGAGGTCAATTGGACATGGAAAGAATTTGAAGCGGTAGCACTGACCATTTATCAGAAAACCGGCATTCAGACCATGCCTTTCACTCAACACAAGCAGCTTTTTGAATTCTGGGTCAGAGAGACCGGGAGATCCTATTACTCCGCTGATGGGAAGACTCTCGGCTGGACTGATATTCCCGGGGAAATTAAAAATTTTCTGGACATCAATTTACGGCTTAAAGCCGCGGGCGCCCTCTTTGATCCTCAGGAAAGTTTCCTGAGCTTAACCATGGAAGAAATGCCTTTCTCCCAGGGCAAAACCTGGAACGACTACTACTGGAGTAATCAGCATACAGCCCGCCTGAGCGCGGCAAAGCGGCCCGTTGAATACATCATGAATCCGAATACCCCCGGCGCTGCTATGCCTCTCAAAAAGTTCGGCGCCTACCTCAAGCCATCCATGTTTCTCTCCATCTCCACCAACACGAAAAACCCCGAGCTGGCGGCCAAATTTATAAACTACTTTATCAATGATATAGACGCCAACAGCATACTCATGGCGGAACGGGGCGTTCCGGTTCCCACGGATGTCCGCGCTACTCTTGCTCCCAAGGTTGACGCCAGCATAAAGTATCTCTTTGATTACATCACCAAAATCACCCCCTACACCAGTCCCATCGATCCGTCTGATCCTGCCAAGGCAGGAGAAGTTGAAGAAGGTATCAGGATAATTATTCTGGAGTGTTTAACCGGCCAGATATCCTCTGCAGACGCTGCGGCCAAAATTATACGGCAATCCAATGAAATTTTAGCGCGTTAAACCGCGGGCGGTGTTGTTTTCTTCCCCTCGACTTCGGGGGGAGGATTTATAATGTAACAAGGAGCGTACCCTTTATGGAAAATACCTCTTCCGCCAGACGGCGTTTTTATGAAAATATCGCCGGTTATTTGTTTATCGGTCCCTGGCTCATAGCGTTTCTGGCTTTTTCCGTTATCCCGATACTGTCTTCCCTTTATTTTTCATTTACCGATTATGACATTCTGGGGTCCCCTGTTTTTTCAGGATTGGCCAATTTCCGCCGGATGCTGAACGACGCGATATTCTGGAAATCCTTGAGGGTTACTTTTCACTACGCATTTGTCTCGGTTCCCGCCCGGCTTGTATTTGCTTTTATTGTGGCGGAACTTTTCAGACGGGCTTCCCGTCTGATACGATTATACCAAGCCGCTTATTACCTCCCCTCCATTGTGGGCGGCAGTATTGCTGTTGCGGTGATGTGGCGCAGAATGTTTCTTTCCGACGGTGTTTTTAATACCCTGCTCCGGGGCATCGGGATCAACAGTACCATAAGCTGGATAGCCCGCACCGATACTGCCATCTGGATTCTGATTATCCTGGCGGTGTGGCAGTTCGGTTCATCCATGTTGATTTTTCTGGCGGGGCTGCGGCAGATCCCCAGGACCTATTATGAAGCCGCCGACATTGACGGGGCAGGGCCGATAACCCAGTTTTTTCAAATCACCCTGCCGCAGATGACACCCATTATTTTCTTTAACCTGATAATGCAATTAATCAACGGTTTTACCGTTTTTACCCAGGCGTTTATTATTTCAGGAGGTAAGGGCGACCCTCAGCAGAGTACCCTTGTTTATGCCTTGTATCTCTACCTGCGGGCCTTTACCTATTATGAAATGGGGTATAGTTCCGCCATGGCATGGGTTTTGGTTCTGATTATCGCCGTTTTTACGGGGATTATTTTCAAGACTTCGGACCGTTGGGTCTATTATGAATCGTGAGGCGCTATGAATAAAATACAGAAACGTTTTTTAAAAAATCTGCGGGGGGATATCCTGTTTCACGGCGCTGTATGGATTTTAGGGATTGCGATGCTCTATCCTTTGCTCTGGATGTTCTTTGGGGCATTCAAGGAAAATGCGGAAATTTTCGGGACGATTTCACTGATTCCGCGGCATTTTACCCTGGATAATTTTATCCGGGGATGGGCTTTTAACAAGACTACTTCTTTTACCACGTTCTACAAAAATTCATTTTTCGTCACAGGGCTCGCTACCCTTGGGGCGGTGCTGGCTTCTTCTTTGGCGGCATTCGGTTTTTCCCGCATACCTTTTGCAGGGAGTAAATTCTGGTACGCATGTATGTTTCTGACCCTCATGCTGCCATATCAGGTAGTTATGGTTCCGCAGTTTATCATATTCTCCAAACTGGGCTGGGTGAATACCTTCCTGCCCTTGATCATCCCCCATTATGGCGGTCAGGCTTTCTTCATCTTCCTTATGGTACAATTCATCCGTGGTATTCCTTCCGAGCTGGATCAGAGCGCAATGATTGATGGTTGCAGCAAGTTTACTATTTTCAGCCGGATTATCTTTCCCCTGATTAAACCCGCATTGATTACTTCCACCATATTTAGTTTTTATTGGCGTTGGGAAGACTTTTTGGGACCTCTCTTGTATCTGAACCAGCCGCAGAATTTTACCGTTTCTGTAGCGTTGCGGATGTTTGCAGATCCCCAGTCTTCCACCGACTGGGGGGCCATCTTTGCCATGGGAACCCTTTCGCTGCTTCCGCCGCTTATTATCTTTCTGCTTTTCCAGAAGTACATAGTTGATGGGATCGCTACTTCGGGACTAAAGATGTAATCACAAGTCTGTTATATGCGGACAGTAAGCTATAAAACCACCTATAAAAGGAGAATTTTGTTGTCAACTATAGAGAAAAGCTCCCTGGTTTATGCAGAAATGGGGGCGGATACCCTGATCCGCAAATTTTCAGCGGATAAATTACCTCCTGTAAACAAGTTCCATTACCATCAGGGGGTTTTCCTTTCCGGTGTGGAACGGATTTTCCTGTTGTCGGGAAAACATAAATACAGTGATTATATCAAAGCTTGGATCGATTACCACATTGATGAAAAAGGCGGGCTCCGCTTTGATGATCCTGTCCGCCAATTTGACGATATGCAGCCGGCGATTCTGCTTTTCAATTTGTATAAAAAAACCAAGGATGAAAGGTACCGGAAAGTCCTTGACGGCTTCGCATCTATTGTAGAGATGTGGCCTACCAACGCAAAAGGCGGTTTTTGGCACAAGTATGACTGCGAAAATCAGATGTGGCTTGATGGTCTTTACATGATAGGACCCTTTGCAGTGATGTACGCCCATTATTTTGAAAAGCCTTATTTTTTTGAAAAAATCTATCAGCAAATGAGCCTGATGCGCCGCAACATGACTGACGCCAAGACCGGCCTCCTCTACCATGCCTGGGATGATTCAAAAATTGCCGAGTGGGCTGATAAAGAGACAGGATTGTCTTCCCAAATTTGGGGACGCGCCGTCGGTTGGTATGCGGTAGCTATTATGGATATTCTGGACTACTTACCGGAGAATCATCCTTGCAGGAACGAATTTATCAATGCGGGATTGGAGATTATTCAGGCGCTTGTCCGTTTTCAGGATGAAGAAACCGGTCTTTGGTACCAGGTACTTGACCGGCAGGATGATCCGAAAAACTGGCGTGAGATTTCCTGTTCCTGCCTCTACACCTATGTAATTGCCAAGGCCCTAAGAAAAAATCTCCTCCACAAAAGTTACGGGAAGTATATTCACAAAGCCTACCGGGCAGTGATCAATTCTCTCTCTTTTCAAGGGGATGATCTTGTCATTTCAAATATTTGTATCGGTACAGGGATAGGGGATTATGACTTCTACCTCCGGCGGCCTACAGTGCAGAACGATCTTCATGGCATGGGGGCATTTCTCTTGATGTGTACTGAGTACTTTGCCGGGGGTAAGTCCATGTCTCTTGTATAAAGCCCCGGCGTTTCATTATTATAGGTATATGAACCTTAAACGCATCATTCCTTTCTATATTATCACTACCGTCTTGTTCTTCTCGGGCTGCGCGGCCCGGGTGGAAGGCGCCCTGCACCGGGACGGGTCGGCGGACCTTGCGTTGGAAGCGTCATTGCAGCCGCGGATGGAAGCCCTGGTTAGGGGGCTTTCCGCACTCATCGGAGACCCCCAGGCCAGACAGGCGGACCAGCCGCTCCTGGACGCGGCGGAGATCACCAAGTCCCTGTCTTCAGCGCCGGGCATCTCTTCGGTTTATTTGCAGAATCTGGGGCTTGCCAGCATAGCGGGAACCATACAGATTTCCCGGGTTGACCAGTTCCTGCTCCTCCCCAACACCCAGACCGGCGTGCGCTTCATTACCTATACCCCAGCCCAGGGTTCCGTCGAGGGGCGGCTTACCATTGAGCTGAACCGGACTACCGGTCCCCAGGTATTGGCCCTTTTTTCCGAGAATGTCCGGGCTTATCTTTCAGCCCTGATGGCGCCGGTGGCCACCGGGGAAAACCTGAACAAATCTCAATACCTGGATAATGTAACGTCGATTTATACCAAACCCGTAGCCGATGAGATCGCGGCGGCGCGAATCAACATGGTGCTCACCTTTCCCGGCGCCATTACCGCTGTCCGGGGCGGCACATTCTCGGGAAATCAGGCGCAGTTTGAAATTCCCCTCACGGATTTTTTGGTCCTCAATCCTCCACTGCGCTACGAAGTGAGCTGGAAGTAAGATGAAACTAACTATGTATAATAAAATATAGATAATAAAAGAAGGAATTAACGGCTTGCGCATTTCGTTCTATAGCTATAAAATATATGTAACAGAATAAGATATATTTTTATCCATATCGAATGGAGGTTTTTATGGCTACAGCAGCCGCGACACGCACAGGGGATATTGATTTTCCCCAGGAACTTACCGCTTTCATTGATGAGTGGAAGACAAAACCGGGCAGCCTCATCATGATGCTGCATAAAATACAGGAGACCTTCGGGTTTATACCCAGGCCTGCCGCGGAGAAGCTGGCGATGATTTCCGGCATACC
>JAITNM010000120.1 GCA_031290475.1 Treponema sp.
GGGTTTCGAGGATTTTTTGGGATTCGCTACACTGGTATTCCCGGTCGAGCCAGCCGAGCCGCTTCACTTTGATCTGTTCCCGGCCAAGAAAGATATTTTCCGCCACACTTAAAAATGGCACAAGGTTCAATTCCTGATAAATACAGGCAATGCCGATGGACATAGAATAATGCGGCGTTATGTGTTCAAGTTTTTTCCCTTCAAAATAAAGGGCCCCTCCGCCGAGTTCATGAAAACCGGTGATACTTTTTATCAGCGTTGATTTACCCGCACCGTTTTCACCTACAAGCCCGAGTACTTCCCCGAAACCGACTTCCAAACTGACATTGTCAAGTGCAAGAACTCCAGGAAACTGTTTGGAAAGACTTTCTATGCGGAATAAAACATCTTGCGCGGCGGTAGCCACAAGTTCTGTACTCGTCATGAAACCTCCTGATAGAGCCATAGAGCACCTTTTGCATTGGATTTCCCACCGGGGGTAGGACCTGGGGGGGCTGGCGCTCATCTTCAACACGGGTGCCCAAGGCATCCCAAAACCGTACTTCTCCTTGATTAAGGAAGCATTTTCTACAACAATACAAAGCAACACAGGTTTATGAAACATCCCATGAGAACGTTTTCAGTTCATTATCCAGCATAAATTTGAATCTGTCAAGCACTTTTTTAAAAAAATTTAAACCTCCGTACCCTATATAAATCCTGTATTATAGAGTGATATAATAGCGAAATTTGTCTCAAAATTGTCTAAAATCCTTTTTTCTGCATGTTTTCAACATGGATAAATAAAAATCACTAAAACTCGGCTTTATAAATTTATCAAATAAGAAAATACCGTCAAGAAGAAATTTTCGAGGAAGAAGAAATTTTCCTTGACAAATTGTGAGGTATACTGTAAAATTTGTGATAACGTTTGCATATATATTTCAATACTATGAAGGAGAAGAAACAGTAATGAATTCCAGAGAAAGAATTATCGAAACAATTAATCATAGGCAGCCCGATCATGTACCTGTTGATCTCGGCGGATGTGGACAAACCGGTATAAGTGCCGGTTCTTTGTATTTGCTACGGAAAGCCTACAACCTGGACGATCACCCTATAAAAAACTGCGAACCTGTTCAGCTACCGGGCAAAGAGAGCTTGATGTCTTAACAAGGAGAATAATATGTCAAATAATTTAAAGATCGGCGTTATCGGCGCCGGACGGATTGGAAAAATCCACAGTGAGAACATTGCCCGCTTTATTCCCCAGGCAAAGCTGGAGGGGATAGCGGATATCATGCTGAGCCCGGAACAGGAAGCGTGGGCCCGGGGTTTGGGCGCTCAAGTTGTCTCAAAGGACCCCAAAGATCTACTGGAAAACCCGGAAATCAAGGCCCTTATTATTTGCAGTTCCACCGATACTCACGCGGACTTTACTATTGCCGCCGCCAAGGCCGGAAAGCACGTATTCTGCGAAAAACCGGTGGATGTTTCCATTCCAAAGGTAATGAGCGCCCTCGAAGAAGTAAAAAAAGCGGGGGTTAAGCTCCAGATCGGGTTTAACCGGCGCTTTGACCATAACTTTGCCCGGATTCGGGAGTATACCAAATCCGGCGCTGTTGGGGATGTGCACATTGTACGGATCAGTTCCCGGGACCCCGCCCCGCCCCCGGTTTCCTATATAAAAGTTTCCGGTGGCATATTTATGGACATGATGATCCACGATTTTGACATGGCGCGTTTCCAGGCAGGCAGCGAAATTACCGAGGTGTTTACCAACGGCGCGGTGCTGGTGGACCCGGAAATCGGCAGGGCCGGAGATGTGGATACGGCCGTGGTTACCTTAAAATTTGCCAACGGCGCTATCGGGGTCATTGATAATTCCCGGAAGGCGGTTTACGGCTATGACCAGCGGGTGGAAGTCTTTGGTTCCAAGGGCGCGGCTCAGGCGGAAAATGACGCTCCAAACACAGTAAAACTGTCCAACGAAACGGCGGTTATCGGAGAAAAGCCGCTTTACTTCTTCCTGGAACGGTACAAGCAGGCCTATGTGGACGAAGTTGTCTCTTTTATCGACGCGGTGCTGAACAACAAGGATACGGCGGTTACCGGTGAAGACGGCCTTGAAAATATGTACGCCGCGCTTGCCGCGGGCAAATCCTTGAAAGAAGGGCGTCCGGTAAAAATCGAGGAGGTGAAATAATGCAGTTCCACCACAAGCCGCCCTTTAACTACGGCTACACTCCCCTTTCTCCCCGTAGCGGCGCTACCGCGGATATGCTCATGGACTTCGGCGTGATTGTCCTCACCGCTAATGGCTCCTACGAGAACAATTCCGGGACCGATGAGCGGGTGTTTCTTCTGAGCAGGGGCAGCGCGGTAATTCATTGGGGGAGGGAAAAGGCGGAAATTTCCCGGCCCAATCTTTTTGATCATTCGCCCTGGTGCCTTTCGGTTCCGGCAAACTACGGGGTCCTTATTGAGGCGGGAAAAGAGGGGGCCGAGTTCTACTACACCGCCACGGACAATGCCCGTCCGTTTGCGCCGAGGCTCTTTATGCCCGAGGAATGCCGCAGTGAATTCCGCGGAGAGGGAACGATGAAGGAAACCTCTACCCGGATCGTGCGTACCTGCTTTGACGACACCAACCGGAGCGAATCAAACCTGGTTATCGGGGAAGTGATCGGGATGCCGGGTAAGTGGTCGAGCTATCCTCCCCATCATCATCCCCAGCCTGAAATTTACCACTACCGTTTCCTTCCCGAACAGGGCTTCGGGCTTACCGCCATCGGGGATACCCCGTATATCATTAAAGACAAAGATACTATCCTGATACGGGAGGGGGAAGTTCACCCGCAGGTTACCGCTCCGGGTTATGCCATGTGGTACCTTTGGGTGATACGCCACATCGACGGCGCCCATTATGGGCCTGCCACAAATACTCCTATCTTTATCGAAGAGCATAAGTGGGTTACGGGACCGGAAGATAAAATCTGGCACCCGAAGAAAAAATAAACCACAGGACCACACGGACAAATCGGACAAAAAATCTGTGTCGTCCGTGTGGTCTGTGGTTGAATTTCTTATTTTTTATAGAGGAGATAACGATGGGAAAAACAATACGGCTTACGATGGGTCAGGCGTTATTGAAATTCTTGGATAACCAATATATCGAAGCGGACGGAGAGGAAATTAAATTCGTTCACGGGGTTTTCGGCATTTTCGGCCACGGCGTGGTTGTCGGTTTGGGAGAAGCGCTGGCGGCGAAGGACAATAAACTGCCGTTCTATCAGGCCAAGAACGAACAGGGAGCGGGGCACGCGGCAATGGGTTTTGCCAAGCAAAATAACCGCCGCCGGATAATGGCGGTGTGCAGTTCCATCGGGCCGGGGGCGCTCAACATGGTTACTGCCGCGGGAACCTCCACAGCTAACCACATACCGGTGCTTTTCCTCCCCTCGGATACCTTTGCCTGCCGCCAACCGGACCCGGTACTCCAGCAGGTGGAGATCCCCGCCGATTACACTATTACCGCGAGCGACGCCTTTCGGGCGGTGAGCCGGTATTTTGACCGTGTGCAGCGTCCGGAACAGCTCATGACCGCGATGATCAATGCCTTCCGGGTGCTCACCGATCCCGCGGACACCGGCGCGGTAACCGTGTCGCTGCCCCAGGATGTGCAGGGGGAGGCCTACGATTACCCCGAAGAATTCCTTGCAAAGCGGGTGCACCACATCGAACGGCGTATCCCCTCCGGGGGCCAAATAGAACGGGCGGCGGCCATGATCCGCGCCGCCAAAAAGCCCCTGGTTATCTGCGGCGGCGGGGTACGGTATTCCGGCGCGGGAGCGGCCCTGGAAAAATTCTGCGCCGCGGGCAATATCCCCTTCGCCGAAACCCAGGGGGGCAAGGGAACCATCCTCTGGGATAATCCCTATAACCTTTCCGGCATCGGTACTACCGGCGGCCTGGCGGCCAACCGGCTTGCCAAGGAAGCGGACCTCATCATCGCCGCGGGAACAAGGCTCGGGGACTTTACCACCTGTTCCAAGTGGCTCTTCCAAAATCCCGAATGCCGTATCCTGGGGATCAACGCGGCCTCCTTTGACGCCTACAAGATGAACGGGGAACCCGTCATCGCCGACGCGAAATTCACCCTGGAAGCCCTTATCCCGGTTCTATCCGGCTATAGCTCATCCTGGGGCGGCAAAATACAGGAAGTCCGCTCCGAATGGAAGGCCGAGGTGGACCGGCTCTACAGTGAAGACGCCCTCCCCACCCCCGACGGCAAACCCCTGCTCTCCCAGGCGCGGGTGCTCGGCGAACTCAACGACCGCCTCCTCCCCCGGGATGCCGTCGTTGTATCCGGTTCCGGCTCCATCCCCAGCGATATGCAGCGGGTCTGGCGCACCAGGGCGCCGGGCACCTATCACATGGAATACGCCTTTTCCTGCATGGGCTACGAAGTGGCCGCCGCTCTGGGGGTCAAGATCGCCTGCCCTGAAAAAGAAGTGGTTGCCATCATCGGCGACGGGGCCTATACTATGCTCCACACCGAGCTTTTAACCGCGGTGCAGGAAGGCCGGAAAATTATTGTAGTAGTCCTTGATAACGCGGGTTTCCACTGTATCGACAACCTCCAGAACAGCCAGGGTATAGTCCACTTCGGCAACGAGTGGAAAACTAGGGACGAAAAGTCGGGTCGTTTGGAAGGGGCGCCGGTGCCGGTTGACTACGCGAAGAACGGCGAAAGCTGGGGCGCCCTGGGACTGCGGGCCCGGACCGTAGAGGAGCTGGGCAAGGCGGTCGGGGAAGCTCTGGCGGCCAGGGGCCCGGTGGTCATCGATGTTAAGGTCGGGGCAAAAACCATGACTCACGGGTACGAGTCCTGGTGGCGGGTAGGGACCGCCCAGGTATCCGCAAACCCCGATGTCGAAAAGGCGGCCAAAGATATGGCGGCGGAAGTCGCCAGGGCAAGGAAGTACTGAGTACTTGGGGTATAGAAAGAGTGAAGGGCTCCAGACCCTTCTTAATAACAATGAAAGGAGAACGATATGGCAATAAAACTTGCGATAGCTCCCATCGGCTGGACCAACGACGATCTGCCCGAACTGGGAGGCCAAATCCCCTTTGAGCAGTGCGTCAGCGAGATGGCGCTGGCGGGTTTTGAGGGAAGCGAGGTGGGGAACAAGTACCCCAAAGATCCGGCGGAACTCAACAAGGCATTGGCCTTAAGGGGCCTGACCATCTGTAACGCGTGGTTCAGTTCCTTCCTGACCATCAAACCCTACGAAGAGGTGGAAGCGGCGTTTATCAAACACCGGGACTTTCTCCACGCTGTGGGCGCGCGGGTCATCGGGGTGGCGGAACAGGGCCTTTCCATTCAGGGACTGGACAAGCCCGTCTTCAACGCCAAGCCCGTTTTTAACGATGACCAGTGGTGCGATCTCACCGACGGGTTATGCAGGCTCGGAGAACTGGCGGCGAAGAAGGGAATGAAGCTTGCCTACCACCACCACATGGGAACCGGGGTCCAGACGGCCGAGGAAATCGACCTGCTCATGGAAAACACGGAACCGAAACTCCTGGGGCTGCTCTACGATACCGGCCACCTGGTTTTCTCCGGGGAGGATCATCTGGCCGTGCTGAATAAGTATATAAAACGCGTTCACCACGTGCACCTTAAAGACGTGAGGCCGGACATCCTGAAACAGGCTGCGGTGGGTAAATGGTCGTTCCTTAAGGCGGTAAAGTCCGGGGTCTTCACCGTGCCCGGAGACGGCTGTATCGACTTTAAGCCGGTTTTTAAAGCGCTGCTCAAGGCGAAGTTCTCAGGCTGGTGGGTCGTGGAAGCCGAGCAGGACCCCGCTAAGGCCAACCCCCTGGAATACGCGATAAAGGCCCGCTCGTATATCAAAAAAACCGCGGGGATTTGAGGGAGTTTATGCGATTCGGGATAAACACGCTGGACGACCTTGAGGTAAAAGGTAAAACCGTTTTATGCAGGATTGATATTAACCAGCCGGTAGACCGCTCGACGGGAAAACTGAAGGATACCACGCGCATTGAAGCCTGTATTCCCACCCTCAGGGAACTTTCGGATAAGGGGGCAAAGCTTGTACTCATGGCCCACCAGGGAAGCGACATCGAGTACAAAAATTTTTATACTACCGAGCCTCACGCGGAAGTGCTATCGGGTTTCCTGGGAAAAAAAGTTAAGTTTATTGACGACGTGTGCGGTCCGGCCGCCAGGGAAGCTATTAAGGTTTTAAAAGGGGGAGAGATTCTGCTTTTGGACAACGTGCGGTTTGTGTCGGAAGAACAAACCCTGTTCGAGACAAAACTTTGCTTATCCCACGAGGAGCAGGCAAAGACCCTGCTGGTGCGGAAACTGGCCCCCCTGGGAGACCTCTACGTGTGTGACGCCTTTGCGGCGGCCCACCGGGACCAGCCCTCCCTCTGCGGTTTTGAGCAGATCCTTCCCAGCGCGATGGGCCGCCTGTTCGAAGAGGAATTCTGCGTTATTTCCGGTATTATGGAAAAGCCCGGGCGGCCCTGTGTTTTCGTTTTGGGGGGCGCCAAGATAAACGACGCCTTTCTGATGATGAGCTCATGTCTGGGCAACAGTGTTGCGGATAAGGTCATAACCGGAGGGCTTGTGGGAGAAGTGCTCCTCTGGGCCTGCGGCAAAGACATCGGAGAAAAAGCCAGGGCGTTTATCACCAAAGAAGGTTACGCGCCTTTACTTGAAACGGCGAAAGAATTACTGTCAAAGTACCGGGACAGGATCGCGATGCCCGTTGATTTCGCGGCGGTTCAGGGCGGAAAGCGGACGGAATACCCCCTGGGAAGCATCCCGGCGGACGCCCTGATCCTGGACATAGGCGAAAAAACCGCCAAACAGTACCAGGAGATTATCCGGGGCGCCAGGACGGTTTTTGTCAACGGCCCCATGGGGGTCTTTGAAGAAGAGGCCACGGAGCTTGGGACCCGCCTGGTGTGGGACGCGCTGGCGGATACCCCGGCTTATACGGTAATCGGCGGCGGCGACAGTATTACCGCCACCAAAAAGTACAACAAAACCAAGGATATCAACTATATCTGTACCGGCGGGGGATCGCTGATCCGCTTCCTGACCGGTGAGGAACTGCCGGTGGTTAAAGCCCTGCGGCATGGATCAACAATAAAACAGCAGTAATCCGCGTCCATTCGCGGATCATACATTTATTTGGTTAGGAGCATGAACATGGTTACGGTTGGTGTAGCAGGTTACGGCGTTATCGGGCAGCGCTTGGCGGATGGCGTGGCGCTGCAGAAGGACATGGAACTGGTGGGTATTGCGGATTTAGCTCCCACCCTTTCTATTAAAGCTCTCAAGGAAAAGGGCATGCCCTATGATTTGTATCTTGTTGAAGGGGCGGACAAGACGAAGTTTGATGCCGCCGGTATTCCCTACAAGGGGAGTTTCAATGATCTTATCGGCAAGGTTGACATCATGCTTGATTCTTCCCCCGGCGGTGTGGGGGCCAAGAACAAGGAGCTGTATGAAAAGGCCGGGGTCAAGGCCATCTTCCAGGGGGGCGAAAAGAATTCCGTGGCGGATGTGTTTTTCCATGGGTACGCCAATTATGAAAAGGGCCTGGGGATACAGTACCTCAAGCTTACCAGTTGTAATACCACGGGGCTTATCCGGTCCGTGGACTGCCTGGACCGCGTCTATGGTATTGACCGGGTAGCTATCACCATCATACGCCGGGTAGCTGATCCGGGGGACTATCACCGGGGACTGACCAATGCATTGCAGATGGACAAAGCGCCCTCCCATCAGGCCCTGGACCTCATGACCATCATGCCCCAGGTCGAAGCCACGGGCATCCTGGTACATACCCCGGTTACCCACGGGCACATCATTACCGTGGTGGCCCACGGGAAGGGGGGTAAGAAGATCACCCGGGATATGGCCCTGGAGGCTTTTAAAACCCATGACCGGATCCGGGTTGTCCGGATTGATGATGGCTTCCTGGGGAATGCATCCTTCTTTCGTTATGCCCGGGACCTGGGGAACCCCCGGGGAGATATGTACGAAATCGGGCTTTGGGAAGACAGCATCGTGGAGAGCGGTGACAACCTCATGTATGCCATTAACATCCCCCAGGAATCGGTAACTATTCCGGAAACCATGGACGGTATCAGAGCTTCCATGAAGATGCAGTTGGATGCTGCTTCCGGTACCGCGGAAACGAATAAGTACCTTGGTCTTGGAAAGTGGAAATAGCCATGGGTATTACGAAAGATGAAGTAAAGCGCCTGAAAAAGTTCGCTGCCCAGATTCGGATGGAGACGGTTAAATGCGTCGGTACCCGTGGATTCGGGCACTTGGGCGGCGCCTTAAGTGTCGTGGAAACCCTGGCGGTTTTATACGGCGGGGTTATGAAGATCAACCCCCAGGACCCCAATTGGAAGGGGCGGGACAAACTGGTGATGTCCAAGGGACATGCGGGGCCTGCCTTGTATTCGGTCCTGGCGCTCAAGGGGTATTTCCCCATGGATTGGCTTAAGACCTTAAACCAGCCGGGGACCAGGCTCCCCAGTCACTGCGACCGGAAACTCACCCCCGGGGTTGACATGACCACTGGTTCCCTGGGCCAAGGAGTTTCCACCGCCATCGGGCTTGCCTTGGCCCAGAAAATGGACGGCTTTGATACTCGCACCTACCTGGTTACCGGAGATGGGGAACTCGACGAAGGCCAAACCTGGGAAGGGGCCCTCTTTGCTCCCCAGCACAACCTGACCAACCTGATCTGGTTGGTGGATTACAACCGCAAACAGTTAGATGGGCACACTATTGAAGTGATCGATATGGGAGATATTGCGGCCAAATTCACCTCCTTTGGCTGGTATGCCCAGAGCATAGCCGGCAATGAGGTGGAAGCCATTGCCCTGGCAATCGAAAAGGCCCAGGCAGAAACCGCGAAACCTTCCTGCATTGTCCTCAATACCATAAAGGGCGCCGGGGTTCCCTTGGTGGAAGCCATTGAGCTTAACCACCACATTGTCTTTGAGGGGGAAATTTTTGAGAAATCCGTGGCTTACCTGGAAACGGTGCTTGCGGAACTTGAGCAGGGGGAGGGGTCATGATTATTTACGATGGCAGCATGGATAAGGAAGTGTATAAGAGCGTATTCGGCAGAGTGATGGAACAGCTCGCCGCGGAAGATCCCGATGTGGTGTACCTGGATGCGGATTTGATGAATTCCATGGGAACCTACAAGTTCTGGAAGAAAAACCCCAAACAGGCGATCAACTGCGGGATCAGTGAAGCAAACATGATGGGTATTGCCGCGGGCCTTTCCGCCGGGGGCAAGAAGCCCTACGCCCATTCCTTCGGCCCCTTTGCATCGCGGCGCAGTTTTGATCAGATCTTCATGTCCATTGCCTATGCCGGCAACAGTGTCCGGGTTTTCGGATCCGACGCGGGAGTAACCGCAGCCTTTAACGGCGGTACTCACATGCCCTTTGAAGACATGGCCCTGATGCGTTCCATTCCCCAGAGCACGGTAATCGACATCAGCGATGCTGCCATGCTGGAAGCGCTTATGCGGATAACAAAGGACATGCCGGGACTCATCTACTTCCGCACCACCCGTAAAAACTACCCCGCGGTGTACAGCACGGATCACCCCTTTAAGATCGGTACAGGGGAAATCCTCCGGGAGGGGACGGACCTTTCGATTATTGCCTGTGGTCTCATGGTTGGCGAAGCACTGAAGGCCGCAAAGGAGCTGGACGGGAAAGGCATCAAGGCCCGGGTAGTGGATATGTTCACCGTCAAGCCCCTGGATACGGAGCTGGTCGTTAAATGCGCCCAAGAGACCGGCGCCATCCTCACCGCCGAAAACCACAACATCATCGGCGGCCTGGGGGACGCGGTGGGCGCTGCGCTGCTTGAAAGCGGCGTTCCCGCCCGGATGCATAAACTGGGGGTCAACGATGCCTTCGGTTCCGTGGGTCCCCAGGATTACCTGATGGAACACTACGGACTCACCGCGGCGAAGATGGTGGAAGCAGCTTTAAGCCTGAGGAGTTAGGCGAGAGGAGTGAAGAGTGAAGCGTTTTTGTGTGTTGAGGATGCTTATCATTCCTCACTCCGCTCTAATTAAAAAGGAGTGCTTATGAAGATCGATCCAGCTTTGAAGAATTTGGATGCCTTGTTTCCCGCTGATTTTTCTGAAGATCAGAAGGCCCAGGCCAAGACCTTGTTTCTTAAAAACCTTTCCATGGAAGCCCACCAGTTCTACGGTGGAAAGATACAGACCCTGCCCAAGTGCGGGGTCTACGGCTTTAATTGGTTCAACGTCTGGTATACCCCGGGGGTGTCTAAAATTTCCACCACCATCCGGGATGACAACGACGCATCCTTTGCCCTCTCCAACCGGGGAAACCTGGTGGCGGTGGTTTCCGATTCCACCCGGGTCCTCGGGGACGGGGACTGCACACCCCCCGGTGGGCTGGGGGTGATGGAAGGAAAGGCCATGCTCATGAAGTACCTGGGCGGGGTGGATTCAGTGGCCCTCTGTGTGGATTCCAAGGGTCCTGACGGGAAAAACAATCCTGATAAGATCATCGACTTTGTTAAGATGGTCCAGCCGTCCTTTGGGGCAATCAACCTGGAAGACATCAGCCAGCCCAATTGTTTCAAGGTCCTGGATGAACTGCGGGAAGCCTGCGATATTCCGGTGTGGCATGACGATGCCCAGGGGACGGCCTGTATTACCCTGGCAGGACTTATCAATGCCCTGAAGCTGGCCGGGAAACGGCTTGGGGACGCCAGAATTGTGCTCCTTGGCGCGGGGGCTGCCAACACAACGATTGCCAGGCTCATCATCGCCGATGGCGGGGATCCCGCCAAGATGACGATCTTTGATACCAAGGATAGCCTCCATACGGGCCGGGAGGACATCAGGCAGGACAAACGGAACTACCGCAAATGGGAACTCTGCGAAAAGACCAATCCCCAGCGGATTCCCACCATAGCGGAAGCCATGAAGGGAGCAGATGTGCTCATCGCGCTTTCCACCCCTGGTCCTGACACGGTCAAGCAGGAATGGGTGGGGTCCATGGCATCCAAGGGAATCGTCTTTGTCTGCGCCAATCCGGTACCGGAGATCTGGCCCTATGCAGCCAAGGAAGCAGGGGCCTTTATTGTGGCCACCGGCCGCGGGGACTTCTCCAACCAGGTGAATAACGCGGTCTGTTTCCCCGGCATGCTCAAGGGCGCCTTGTTAGTGCGGGCGAAGAAGATTACCGACGGCATGGCGATCCGCTGCGCCCACTCCATCGCGGACTTTTCCGAGAAACGGGGCATTACCCCAGACAACATCATCGCCACCATGGAAGAGACCGACGTCTTTGCCCAGGAAGCGGCGGACGTGGCGCAACAGGCCATCAAGGAAGGGGTTGCCCGGATAAACCTTTCCTGGGATGCAGTGTATCAGCGCGCCAAGGCGGACATCGCCGCTGCCAAGGCTTTGGTGGAGGATATGAAGAAACTTGGCCACATCAAGGAGCCGCCGGAGGAAATGCTGGAATTGGCCCTTGCCAAGGCGATAGCAGCGGTTAAGAAATAGGAAAGAGCAGATCCTATGAGACTCGAACTTCCGTATCTTGATAAAACTTTTCCCGTGGAGTTTCCTGATGAGAACCTCCTTGCAGTGGCGGAACCGAATGAGTTTAGGGCAAGGGGAACGCCAGAGGAAATTCTACAGGAGGCGCTGGCGCGGCCTTTTGGTCCTGGTCGTGTTACTGAGCAGAACGGACAAGGTCTGGCGGAATTTTTGAGGGGCGGGAAACAGCTGCTGATTATTATCAATGACGCTACTCGTCCGACCCCAACGGAGGCGATACTTCGGGGGATTATGCCGGCGGTGGAGGCTGCGGATTTTGGCGCCAGTGATATCACGCTCATGGTGGCCACCGGGGCGCACCGGGGCCCCACCGAGGAAGAGTACCGGCAGATCCTGGGTAGTTTCTGCGACAAGCTCCGGAGCCGCTGTGTGTACCACGATGCCCGGAAGGATGAGGATATGGCGGACCTGGGAACTACCCGGAACGGAACCCCCATTTTATTGAACAAAGCGCTTTTTAAGGCGGACCGGATCATCGCCACGGGCAGCGTGGAGCCTCACTATTTTGCGGGCTTTACCGGAGGTAGAAAAGCATTCCTCCCGGGGAGTGCTGCGTACAAGACCATCCAGGCCAATCACAAGCAAGCCCTGTCCCCCAAGGCCCGGTCCCTGGCACTGGAGGGCAACCCGGTACACGAGGACATGATGGACGCCTTGCCCCTGATCAACGTGCCGATCTTTTCGGTGATGACCGTACTGGACAAGGAACAGGGGGTGGCCGCCGCTACCGCCGGAGATCTGATGACGTCTTTTTATGCGGCGGTGAAAATTGCCCGGAAGATTTTCTGTGTATCTATTCCGGCAAAGGCGGATATCGTGGTTTCGGTGGCGAAGTTTCCCATGGACATCGATCTCTACCAATCCCAAAAGGCCATTGACAACGGGTCATGCGCGCTTAAGGACGGTGGTACCCTGATTCTGGTTTCAAGCTGCCGGGATGGGATTGGGGACGAGGTCTACGCTAACCTTTTAGCCCAGGCATCAAGTCCGGCAGATGCGATTGAGCGGATCAGGGCGGAATACAAACTGGGTTACCACAAGGCGGCCAAGATAGCGGCGGTATCCGGGCGGGCCACCCTCCGGGCGGTGACGGAACTGTCCGTCCAGCGGCTTAACAGTATGTTTATAGAAAGCGCCGTCACTCCCCAGGAAGCGTTGGATGAAGCCCTGGAAAAGGCCAAGACCCAGGGTATTATGACACCCAAGATACTGGTACTTCCCGATGGCTGCGTTACCGTTCCGTATGTAGATGTCTGAGTACTGAATTCATGAGTATCTTCAGCAACCGCCCCGAGGAAACTATCCCAAGGACCAGGCAGATGAGCGATGCATCCGCCCAGGCCATAACCGGCTATGCGGAGGCCAAGCTATCCCCCATATCTTTGACCTCATCTTCAAAAGATTGATACGCTTATCCAGCAGGGCGGTCATCCAATTCATTAACGTAGCGCCGTCAGGACTCTTGTAAAACAACCAATGCTTTCTGCCAATCACCAATGGCCTCATCGCGTTTTCACTCACATTATTATCAGCTCATCTTACCCACAAGAAGCAGACAGTCCACGGATGTACGCTGATTAACGCGGATTATCGCTTCCAATCCGCGAAAATCCGCGTAATCCGTGGACCTTTTTTTATTTTTTGTAATCATGCGTAACATGAGTTATCAGGAGTCAGATAGGGACTTCCAAGATAGGGGGCGCAGAGGCTGGACAAGGCGTCGGCGGTGGATTGAGGGATTCAGCAAGGCCGGGAAGAAGGAATCGGGATCAGCATGGAACAAGGGCTGGAACAAGGCCGCAAGGAAGGTAGGCAAGATCGAGACCGCCCGGGCGCTCAAGGCAGCAGGTTCCTGTCATGACTTGATCGTGAAGGTAACGGGATTTTCATGGAGTGAGGTAAAAGCGCTTCCCTGCCAATAATTACGGTAATGCCCCGGATTTAAGGATTTATCAAATTGCAGTTCGAGATTTTGTTTCATTTGCTCCAGGGCATCCTCTGTATCTTTTCTTACCCCATCCCGCTCTTCCCCCTTCAAGCTTCAAACCCCGGCAATGCCAGAAAAGCCCCCTGGAGTAAATGCCCGACGGGGAAGCGGGGGAAGCGAAAAACCCCAGGGCGTCCACGCTTGCTGCTGCGCAGCTTCGGTCAAGTGGACGCCCTGGGGTTTTTCGCTT
>JAITNM010000152.1 GCA_031290475.1 Treponema sp.
GAGGCAGTTCCAAAATGTCAGATTTTGGAACTGCAACCTTAGATTTAAAGGAAAAATCGGGCTTTAGACCGGTTTTTCCAAGAGCCGGGCCAAAACTAAACGAGTTTTGGAACCGGCTCTATTTCTTGAAATTTTCCTTGACAAGATTTTGTCCTCATGTTATGTTTCTTTATAACATTACGTTTCTATATAAAGAAACATAAAAATCAATTTGTAAGGAGTTTAGTATGTCACAGAAAATCCCCACCAGGCTTTACCTTTCGGAAGATGAGATACCCCGCGCCTGGTACAACCTTAGAGCGGTGATGAAAGATAAACCCGATCCCATTCTCCACCCCGGAACCTTGCAGCCTGCCACAGCCTCGGACCTGGAGCCGGTTTTTTGTAAAGAATGTGTGAAGCAGGAGCTGGACGAGACCACCCCCCTTATCCCCATCCCCGACAGACTCCAGGAATTCTACCGGGCCTACCGGCCGGCTCCGCTTATTCGGGCTTACTTCCTGGAAAAGGCCCTGGGTACTCCGGCGGAGATCTACTACAAGCACGAGGGGACCAATACCTCGGGGAGCCACAAGCTCAATTCCGCCGCGGCCCAGGCTTATTACGCCAAAGAGGAGGGGCTTGCTTCCCTTACCACCGAGACCGGGGCGGGGCAGTGGGGGTCGGCAATGGCCATGGCCTGCGCTTTTTTCGGGATCGGCCTTAAAGTTTTCATGGTCAAGGTAAGTTCCGAGCAGAAACCGTACCGTAAAGCCCTCATCGAGACCTATGGGGCGAACCTTATTCCCTCACCTTCGAACACGACCGAATCCGGGAAGAAGATACTGGCGGAGAACCCCGATACCGGCGGCTCCTTGGGTTGCGCGATTTCCGAAGCGATTGAGGTGGCGGTAAAAACCGACAAGTGCCGGTACGTGCTGGGGAGTGTGCTCAATCATGTGCTGCTCCACCAATCCATCATAGGGGAGGAGGTTAAGGCGGCGCTGGACAAATACGGGGTAAAGCCGGATATTATCATCGGCTGCGCCGGAGGGGGGTCCAATCTGGGCGGGCTTATCGCTCCTTTTATGGGGGATAAGATCGCGGGCAAGTCAAATACCCGGTTTATCGCGGTAGAGCCCGCCTCCTGTCCCAGCCTTACCCGGGGGCGCTTTGCCTACGACTTTGGGGACACGGCCAAGACTACCCCGCTGCTGCGGATGTACACCCTGGGAAGCGGTTTTATCCCTTCGGCAAACCACGCGGGCGGGCTGCGTTACCACGGCATGAATTCCGTGCTTTCCAAGCTCTACCGCGACGGTCACCTGGAGGCCCGTTCCGAGGTCCAGACCGACGTGTTCAAGGCGGCGGTACAGTTTGCCAAGATCGAGGGCATACTGCCGGCGCCGGAATCGTCCCACGCGATAAAGGCTGCCATTGATGAGGCCCTGGAGTGCAAGCGTACCGGAGAGAAGAAGGTGATCCTCTTTGGGCTTACCGGTACGGGCTACTTTGACATGACGGCCTACATGAGCTACAACGCCGGAACCATGGGAGACCGCATTCCCAGCGACGCGGATCTGGAAAGGGGGTTTGCCACGCTGCCGGATATTCCCCAGAATCAACATACCTCGCCCTGAAGGGACGCTTTGTTGAATATCCTGGGGTCCAGGAGTCCGCTTCGGGGGAGGGAGGAAAAAATGGGGGGTCCCCCGCCCGGAGGGCTCACCCCCATTTTTTCCCCGCCACCCCACAAGTGATTTACTGGTAACGCATTGGAGTCACCGGCAGCCTACCTGACAAACGCCGCCTTCAACGCCGGCAAATCCAGCTCCGGATACACCGGAAACCGGGAGAGCAGTTTTTCTATCCGCGACAATGCCCCGGCTTTAACATTTTCATCAATTTTGTATTTGACCTTGCTCTGTTTTTGCGGATCTTTCTCGTCCTGGGCGGGTTTTGTCCCCTTAAGGACCAGGGAAATAATAGCCCCCAGTTCTTCCATCTCAGCCTTCCCCATTCCCAGGGTCGTTACCGCGGCGGTGCCGATCCGCAGCCCCGAGGTGTACCAGGGACCGTTCGGGTCGAAGGGTAGGGCGTTCCGGTTCAGGGTGATATTGCTGTCATGGAGGGCGTCTTCCGCCTGGCGGCCCGAAAGGCCGATGCTGCGGACGTTAACCAGGAAGAGGTGGTTGTCCGTACCCCCGGTAAGCACATCCAGGCCGTTTTTGGCGCAGGAGGCCGCCAGGGTTTGGGTGTTTTCCACAATGCGCCGGGCATAATCCCGGAACTCGGGCCGGGCCGCTTCCCGGAAAGCCACGGCCTTTGCGGCGATCACATGGGGCAGGGGGCCGCCCATGGTGAGGGGACAGCCCTTGTCCAGGGCTTCGGCAAATTCTTTGGTGGAAAGGACCATGCCGGCCCGGGGCCCCCGCAGGGTTTTGTGGGTGGTGGTGGTCACCACATGGGCCCAGGGAACGGGGTCATACTCTCCGGTAAAGACCTTACCCGCCACGAGGCCCGCAAAATGGGCCATATCGACCATCAATACCGCGCCAACTTTACCGGCAATCTCCCGCATCCGCCTAAAGTTGATCTTCCGGGGATAGGCGGAATACCCAGCCAGCAGGATGAGGGGTTTTACTTCCCCTGCCTGCTTTTCAATCACATCATAATCCAAAAGACCGGTCTCTTTGGAAACCGTATAACCGTATACGTCAAACATACGGCCCGAAACATTGTGCCGGTAACCGTGGGTAAGGTGGCCGCCTGAATAGTAGTCCAGCCCCAAAAGGCGCTGGTTCCCCAAACTGACTTTAAGTTCCTTCCATTGGTCATCCCTAAGCTTATAGAGGTTGGTTTCCCCGAATTTTTTCAGCAGCGGCGCTTCCACCCGGGTGGAGAGGATGGCCCAGTAGGCCAGCATGTTGGCGTCCGCCCCGCAGTGGGGCTGGACATTGGCGTATTCGGCGCCGAAGAGCTCCCGGGCTTCCTTTGCCGCCAGGGACTCGATAATGTCCACATTTTCGTTCCCCGCGTAGAACCGGTGGGCGGGCATGCCTTCGGCGTATTTGTCGGTGAGGAGGTTTCCCATGGCGAGCTGGACTGCCAGGGAGCAGTAGTTTTCGCTGGCGATAAGCTTGACCCGTTTCCGCTGATTTTCCAGTTCCTTGACAATGGATGCGGCGATTTCCGGGGTGGAAAGGCTAATCTGTTCCAAATTACAGAGATAGGATAGATACGCGCTATTCACTTTTTCCGGAGAAGTCGACGCAAGATAAGCGGCTACGGGGCTCTTACTCATGATAACCTCTATGCTATAATATCTGGTTATCCAGCTGCATCCTTAAACAAGAGGCTGGACAGGTAGAATATAATAGAGTTCTTGCGAAACTTCAGTTTTGCAAGAACTTCCTCTGAAAATTGCATTTTGCGCACCGTTTTGGTACAAAACGGGAGCAAATGCAGGGACTTCTTGTGAAACCAACCGGGTTTCACA
>JAITNM010000174.1 GCA_031290475.1 Treponema sp.
TTTTTTCATGATAAACACCCCCTTTTTGGAACAATCCCAACAAACATCGTTAGGCAGCGAATTATTCTTACTTTAAACCATCAATTCCGCTATAAGCAAGTATATATAGCTTAGAATAAGTTGTCAATATTCCGGTAATACTCAAAATTTCAACAATAATAGGTTGCATATGTCTCCGGATGCGGAAAACTTGCGAAAGATTCTGTCTTCAAATATTAAGAAATACCGTGCTTTATTAGGGCTGTCTCAGGAAAAACTTGCGGAGGCCGTGGGGCTTTCGGTTCAAACGATCAATGATATTGAAGGCTGCCGAAAGTGGGTCAGCGACAAGACCATCGTGAAAATTGCCCGCGTCCTGGGGGTGGAGGCCTACCAACTGCTTGTCCCCAGCAGCGAGGCGGAAAAAATCCACCCCGTTCGTTTGCCCGCCGATGTGCTGGACGATTTACAGGAAAGTATTAAAAGCGATATTGAAAGCCGGTTTAAGGCGGTGGTTATATCGAAGCCGGGGAAGAAGGGCGGGGCTTCATAGATTTTGACAAATAGGTGTACCTGCCGTATATTATTATTAGAACTTATTATGCTTGAACCGGACAATCGGTTCTTTATATAGCAAACTTATAGATAGGTATGGAGGTTTTATGCTGGAAAAAGAACAGGCTTTTTATAAAGCGCACCGGACTGAATTACGCTTAAAATACCTCGGAAAGCGGGTTGTTATTGCTGATGACCATGTTCTTGGAGTTTATGATACCGACCGGGAAGCCTTACAGGAAACCGTCAAAACGCGCCCACGTGGCTCATTCATGGTGAAATTTATTCCGGTAGACGCCAAAAAAGAAACTATACGTCTTTCCCCTATAGGTAACATAGTATCTTATGGCTGAAAAGCATGAAGCGCTGACCTACAGGTACGCAGAATTAACAGACAGTATTGTAACATCCGTTGAAATTTTTTCTGATGTTTATGATGAGGTTACAAGCTACCTGACCAACGCTCTTTGGGATACCGGAGCCATGGGTTCGGTTATAGCTCCAACAGTTGTAGCAAAACTAAATCTTGATATTGTAGACACCGTTGAGATTACCGGCATCAATGGTACCAGTGTGGCGGAAGTAACGGTCATATCCGTCCATTTTCCCAGTAGCGCTATCATTAATGATTTACGTGTCGCCGTCTGTGCCATGTCTCCCGAAACCGAAATGATATTAGGGATGGACGCTATTACACAAATGGACTTCGCCATCACAAACGGAAACGGCCAAACTCAATTTTCATTTGCCATACCGCCGCATAAAGACAAGATAGATTTTACAAACCGGTGAGAGATATTGAGACCTTCCGCACATCCTGCCGTCACGCGGTAAACCCCTCCAAGATCCGGTTAGAATATGCAAATATATTCATTCCCCCCTTTTTGCGGGCGGCGGTCAGGATCAGGGGAGCGGTAAGGTCCGCATCGGTATTGCGAAGATAGTTCAGCATGAAGCCCTGGATGCCTGCGAGCAGGGAATTCAGGATGCGCTGAAACAGCGGGGAATCGACGCGGTGATCGATCTCCAGAACGCCAACGGGGATATGAACACCGCCGCCCAAATCGCCAATAAATTTAAGCGTGATAAGGTGAATGTGGCGGTAGGTATCGCCACCCCCATTGCCCAGGCCCTGGCCAATGTCTTTAAGGATGTGCCGGTGGTGTTCTCTGCGGTAACCGATCCGGTTGGGGCGAAACTGGTTTCCAGCCTTGCCAACGGCGCGGGGAACGTGGCCGGTCTTTCGGATGCTATTCCCACGGTGGATCATATCGCCCTGTTCAAAGAAATTGTGGGTATCAAAACCCTGGGCTATATCTACACCAGTTCCGAGGCGAACTCCATTTCCGCCATGGCCCTGGTGGAAGAGGGCTGCAAAAAGGCGGGTATCCAACTGGTAACCCAGGCCATCACCACTTCGGCGGAACTGCGTCAGGCGGCGGAGTCCATAGTGAACCGGGTGGACGGCGTTTACCTTACCACGGACAACACGGTCTTCTCAGCCCTGCCTTCCCTGATTCAGGTTTTCGGCGCGGCGAAGAAGCCCATTTTTTCCGGGGACGTCACCGCCGTAACCGGGGGCGGCGCCATGATTGCAAGCGGGTTCAATTACTACAAGGCGGGACTCGCCACGGGGAACATCGTGGCCGATATTCTCCAGGGAAAGAAGCCCGCGGACATTCCGGTAAAATTTCTTACCGATCCTTCTGAATCGGACCTGCTTTTCGACCTGGATGTGGCCAGGGCCTGCGGAATTACCATTCCCGAAAAGTACCTTGCCCAGGCGACCCATATTTTCGAAAATGGCAAGCTGACTGAAAAATAGAGTGATTAGCGTATGATTGAGGGGATTCTGGTAGAGGGTTTTATCTATGGCATAATGGCGCTGGCGGTGTTTATCACCTTCCGGGTGCTCAATTTTGCGGATATGACCGTAGATGGTTCATTCCCGCTGGGGGCAGCTATTATGGCGGTATGCCTGGTAAAGGGGCTCCCCTCGGGTATCGGTATTTGCCTTGCCTTTCTCGGCGGCGCCCTGGCGGGGTTTATCACCGCCCTCATTCATACCCGGCTAAAAATCCCCGACCTCCTGTCGGGGATACTCACCATGACCATGCTTTATTCGATAAATTTGCGGGTTATGGGGAACCGGGCGAACCTTTCGCTGCTAAAAGTACCAACGCTGTTCACCGCCATTTCCGGTCTGGCGGATAAATTTCTGCCCCCCCAGCTAGGGATAGTGATTCTGTGTTTTCTTGTGGTGTTGGCGATCAAGCTCGTGTTGGATATATTTTTCCATACCGATTTCGGCCTTAGCCTGGGCGCCCTGGGCGCCAATCCCCAGCTTATTGTTTCCCAGGGAATGAACCCGGACGTGATTAAGATGTGCGGCATTTCCCTGGCCAACGGCCTCGTGGCAATATCAGGCGGTTTTGCCTCCATGTACCAGGGCTTTGCCGATGTGAGCCTGGGAACGGGCATGATCGTTTCGGGCCTCGCTTCGGTAATGATAGGGGAGTTTCTGATCCGGTCCAACAAAATCGCCGTTCTTACCCTGCGGGTGCTCCTGGGTTCCATCCTCTACCGGGGTTTGATGTACTTTGCCCGGAATTACGGTTACTACATCCACATGACCGCCAACGATCTTAAGCTTATTACCGGCCTTTTAATCATTATTTGTATCATAATAAGCAAGCGGGGGTTCCGTTCGGGACTGTCAAAACGGCGTACAAAAGAAAGTTCAAAGGGAGGCGCCTTTTGATTCGGATTGAAAGCCTTGTGAAGGTATTTAATTCCGGTACTCCCGATGAAAACCGGGCGCTCAACAGTATTACTCTCAAGGTAAACAGGGGAGACTTTATCACTATCATAGGTTCAAACGGAGCGGGGAAAACCACGCTCTACAATGGCATTGCCGGTACGTATCCTGTTACTTCAGGACATGTCTTTATCCGGGATAACGGCCGGTATGGGGCGTCCGGCAGCCCGGAACAGGTAAGGGAGCTGCTCCGGGACAGCTCCCAAGACGGCGAACAGAACGGCGAGCGGGAGATAACCAGGGATCCTGAATATAAGCGGGCCCGGTACATAGGCAGAATTTTCCAGAACCCCCTGCTCGGTACGGCAGGGAAGATGACCCTGGCGGATAACATGATGCTCTGCCACAATAAGGGCTATAAGGGGCTTAAGATAAGCCTTAACAAGCAGATGAGGGAACAATTCCGGGAACATCTCGCTCTTTTGGGCATGGGGCTTGAGAACCGGCTGCAGGATAACGTAGAGCTCTTCTCCGGCGGCCAACGCCAGGCGCTGACCCTGCTCATGACCGTGATGAGTAAGCCGGGCCTGCTGCTCCTTGACGAACACACCGCGGCCCTGGACCCCCGGAACGCGGAGATGATCATGGATCTTACCCTGAAATTCGCCGATGAATATAAACTGACCGTAATGATGATCACCCACAATATGACCCACGCCCTGCAGTTCGGGAACCGGCTGCTCATGATGGACGATGGGGAAATTATCCTGGACATTAATGCTGTTGAAAAGGCAAAGTTGTCCGCCGCAGATATTGTACAGCGCTTTAAAGATATTAAGAAAAAAGAATTCTCCAACGATGAAATATTATTAGGCGTATGACTTGCCAAACGGCGCGGGTTTTGCAAATGTATTTACAGTTTCTTAATTACATCCGCTACAGCCCGGGCAAGTTTTGTAAGTTCGCCGGCATCAAAGTGGATTCCGTCAACGCTGCTGCTTTTGATAAAATCGCCGGCTTTTAACAGGGTTGCTCTGCATTCTTTGGCCGCCTGTTCAAAATATGGCGGCAATTCCTGTGAAATTTTTTCACCCCCGGCAAACATTGATTTGAAGATTGGGTTATCGGGATTGCCGATGACGGGAGGGGGACAGATGATGAGCGCCTTGGGGGCGCTGTCGCCGGGGCCCGTCTTTGATGTCTGCGCTGTCTCCACAAGCCGCAGGACCCCTTTGGCAACGTCTTCCGCCGTTGGGTTGAACCGGGCTTTGAGGTCGTTGGTCCCCAGGGCGATAATAACAATATCAAGGGGCTTATGGCTTTCCAGAATGGGGGGCAGCTGCCGATAGCCGTTCTTGTCCCCTTCCACAGGATCTTCCCGGCAGGTGGTTCTTCCGTTCTGCCCCTCTTCTTCTATCCAATAGGCAGGATCTTCAGGCGGACAGCCCTCGTTAAGCAGTTTTTTTAGCGCCATGGTCCACCGGGTTTTATGATCGTAACGTTTTCCGCTATCGCCGGGTATATAACCCCAGGTATTTGAATCACCGTAAATAAGAATCGTTTTCATACAGGCTCCTTTGTTATAGCGGTATTATAGCGCTTTATATTTTTCGCGTCCAGGTATACGCAAATAGTAAGCAGGGCCGGCGCATACTCTCTGGGTGAAAAATGCAATAAGCTGAACCATGTTCCGGATTCCAGCGTTAAACTGAGGGATCGGTATCTGCGGCTTATAGACGGTAGAAGTGGCCGTAGACGTCCATGAGGCCGGTAATCGCCTCGTCCATGGCCTTTAGGCAGGCCCCGGCAGGCTGCCCCTCAAACATGCGCCGGGTATTCAGGTAGACGATGTCCTCAATTTTGTTCCAGGGAATAACGATGGAATTTTTGGTGTGTGGGTTTCGTTTCCGGGCATATTTAAGGTTGTCGATGGTGATCTGCATCCAGGGGTAGAGCTTCAACAGCTCGTTGTTCTGGAAGGGATAAATCGAAGTTGACTGGCCGTCCAGAATCGTAAGGTAATAATTTACATCCTTCCGGTAGAGCCATTTAAAAAACTGGTAGGCTATTTCGGTTTTCTTTGAAAAGATATTGATTCCCAGATTCCAGCCTACGGAAACCGGCGCCCTGCCGGGTATGAAGGTAAAGTCCAGTTTGCCAAATATGTTCCGGTTGATGGCGTCCATTATTATCGACGCGTATTCCGTGTAGGTGATCAGCATGGCGGTTTTCCCGCTGTAGAAATCCCTAACCGTATCAATACTGCTGGTGGAAAAGAGCGGTGCCGGGGTATAGCTCTGAAGTTCCATAAGGTTTTCAAAGGCCCGGACATTTTCCTCTGAGTAGAATTGGGGAAGGTTGTTCCTGTTGAAGAAGCAGCCGCCGAAACCCCAGATACGGGCGTAAATTTCCGGGCACAGTTCTTCCGCGATTATTCCCGGACAGCTTGTGCCGAATTCCACCGGAGAGGACGGGTTGAAGCGCCGGGTAAAGAAGCGGGAGGCGGCGTTGAATTCCGGCCAGGTTCTTGGGGGCCGCAGTTTTGTTTTATGAATATTAAAATAATCTTTCGATATGATGGGATCTTCAAAAAGGTCTATGCGGTAGAACATTAACTGCGCCCCCCCTACAAAGGGGATGCTGTAGTAGCGTTTCTGATACAGGGAATTATCAAGCACTTCCTTTAAAACAGAATTAAAATAGTTTTTATTGGCGCTGATAAAATCGGTTATATCTTCCAGACAGTTATTCTGCGCAAGAAAATTGAGCCAGGGAATGTCAAACATGTAGATATCGTACCGGGGATTGCGGGATTCGGAATCGTCCATTATCCGGTTGAGCAGCCGGTTCTGCGTTTCAGTTTCGATTGTCAGGACAACGCCGTGATCGTTGTGGAATTTCCGGGCAAGTATTTTCATGGCGTCCGAGGCAAAGGGGCTGTCCAGCATCAGGATACGGAGTTCCGGAATGTTTTTGCGGGAATACTCTTTCTTTGCCGGCTTGTACCGGGGGATGGCAATGCCGGTATTGAGGATGTTATCGTCCAGGAGTATGGTTTCCTTCCGTTCTGTTTTCCCTTCCCCGGTGATATTCCGCAGTAATAGGGATGCCGCGCCGGCGCCCAGCTTGAAGGCGGGCCGTGATGTGTGGAGCGTCTGGGGCAGATACCGGGTGTCCATCCAGGTCTCCTCCGAGAAGGCGATGATAGCGCTTTTTTCCAGGGAAACCCCCAGCACCTTGGCCGCTTCCAAAATTCCCTGGGCCATATTTCCCGATGTGGCGATGATCGCCTCCGGCCGGGG
>JAITNM010000257.1 GCA_031290475.1 Treponema sp.
GGGCTATCATTTATAGAATGCCGCATACAAAATTCCGCGTTGTCCTGCTTTCTCTCATCATCTTCGTTCAGGTTCTCTCGGCCGGTGAGGACAGCGCCGAGCGGGAAAACCTTATGGCCGCCTTGAAGCAGGAAGGCATCGTCTTTGCCGAAAGAACGGTGGAACTTGATACCGGAGATACGGGGACCACCATCTGGGCGCTCATCCCCAGTACGGAAAAAGAAGATACCGTAACGGAACCTGCCGAAGATTCCGCCATGTCGGCGCTCATCGAAGGGTACACCGATCTTGCCGGTGAAATATCCGCGGGGCTTGCGACATCCTTCGATATCCCGGCGGAATTCCCCGCCGATTCCTTTGTCCTGATAATCCCCCTTTCCGGCCAGTTGTATGAAAACGGACTTTCCTGGGGCGCCGAAACGGCCCTTTATTTTATCCGGGAAGTTAGTAACAAAAAGTATCGAAAGAAAAACCTCATTATTGCTTTTTTGGACTATGAGGGAGCCGGCGGCGGGGAAGACCTGAATGCCTTGCAGGATATATATGCCGCCCTGGACAATCCCGAAAATTCAATACTTATTTTTTTGGATTTTCCCGTACCGCCTAAGGAACTTTTTATTTACCACGGCTCCCGTCTGCATATCGCTCCGTTAGGAATACTTGAACCTTTAACCCGCCTGCTTGAAGACCGGAAAATTCCCTACAGTTTCGGGGATCGGTTCAATGAACTTTACAAATTTGCGCTTATAGGCGGAACTCCTGTTACCGAGTTTACACAAAGCCGGGATATTCCTTCCCTGTTTATCAGTTCAACCAGGGTTCCCGCGGTTACCGGCGGTCAGAACCAGGATCCCCGGGACTTTCTGTTTCCGAATTATCTGGGCGAACTTCTTGCGGATTATTCGGGAAAAGCCGTGGTGGAAATCGGTAATCTTGATACTCACTATTCATTTTATCATTTTAATGAAAGAACCTGGTTTGTTTCAGAAATTTTATCGGTAACAACACTGCTCGTTATTCAGGGAATCGTTGTTATCGCATTTTTGTTTTTTTTCCTCACCCGCAGATTGAAAATGCTTATCCTCTTAAAAATAGGCATTGCCAATTCCTGGGTATCCCTGCTCTACGCTCTCGCCCTGTTCCTGTCGATTCTCGCGGGCGGAGCCCTGCTCTTTGCTTTTGCCGCGCTTTTCCGCATTTCCCTTTCCACGCTGCCGTTTGGCCGTCTCTATCCGGTTTTGGGCCTTACCGCACTTACGGGTATTCTGCTTTTCTTTGCCCTGCCGGCGCGTCCGCTTACCCTGT
The DNA here is from genome assembly GCA_031290475.1 of Treponema sp. GTDB lineage: Bacteria > Spirochaetota > Spirochaetia > Treponematales > Breznakiellaceae > JAITNM01. Next base: position 1,306 of record JAITNM010000257.1, read on the forward strand.
TCCGTATTAAACGGCGGGGAGGTTTTTACGGTTTTACCGCCATCAGTTTTTCTGTCCTGCTATTTCTGCTGGGGAGCATTTTGGATATTACCGTTGCGCCGCTTTTTGCCTGGATGCTGATCTGTGTACTCCTGGCAATGATCTGGCCGCATGCCATACCCGCGTTTTTCTTTTCCCTTGTATTCCTGGTACGGCCGGTAATTACCGTTATGGATACCCTTGGCGATGAAGAACTTTTCCGGCTCTTCTCGGCCAATTTTATCCTGTCCGCTCTGACCGTAACCCTATTCGCCCTACCCTTCCTGCTCTCGCTGATGCGGGCAATAGTGTTCGCCATACCTTACCGGATACGTAAAAAACCGGTATTTCTGTTTGTCAATCTGGGACTCTTTGTTATCTGCGTAGTATTCCTGGCGGTCTTAATTAAAGGGATTTGATTTACTCCGGCCAGTGGATCTCAAGGCGCACAGGTTCCGCACTGATAAGGAGATCGCCCATGGGAGCGGAAAACGCCGTTTTCTTACCACCCTGCACGATCCAGCCCGCCGGCAGCGATTCTGTTCCCCGTCTTCCGCCGTTCCGGTCAACCAGAAAAATCTCCCCTTCCGTACCCAGATTGAAGCGGAGGTCCAGAGAATAACCGGTTAATGTTTTCGCGGCAAGTTCCGCAAGCGCCGCATTTGCTGTTCCAGGCGCCGCATTTGTTGTGCCGAGCGCAGAATCTCCCGGACCCACACCGCCGCCGAAATCCAGAACAAGCACATTCCGGCCATTTTCCCGGCTGAGGCTTGCCCCCTGACCCAGCGCGTCGAGGAATTTGAGCAGCGCGGCGGTGTCGCCGAAATTGAGCGTAACCCTGTTTACCAGATCCCCGTCCCGTTTCTTTGAGCTAAAAGAGGCAATACGCATGGAGGGAATACGGGCAACGGTACGCTCAAAGTCCGCCCTGCCCGCCGGGACCGGGAGCCACCGGGCGTTGCCGTCAAGCTTCCCCAAAGATTCCAAGTCACCTGATATACGGTATTCCAGGGTGATAAATCCCGATCCGTTTTTTCTGATGGTAATATCCGCGCTCACACCAACACAGGAGCCAAAAAAGAAAATAAACAGTAATAGTGCGGCAGCTTTTATCAATCCTTTTTTTGCCATATTGCTCTCTTTAAAATTCCTCGGAATAAATTTGTATATCCTGGATGCGGACCGGCATCTCATCTTCTATCAGCTTAAAGGCTTTTTGCAGTACCGTCTCTCCGAAATTCCTGGAATTGGAAACCAAAGCCCCTCCGATTTGACCAAAGGAAAGAGAATCTTGCAGATCTACTTCGGCTACACTCAT
>JAITNM010000065.1 GCA_031290475.1 Treponema sp.
ATTTCGCTCATCGCCGAAAATCAGTTTGAATATAAAATCGCTTTTCGGCGATAGCATGTTGTGTCCCATGCTCTGACTATACCCGGTAATAGGCAAAAATTCAAGAATATAGCGAGCGCCGGGGGCGCCTTTCCGGCTTCTAAACCTCGTGTATCACCCGGGCTATGGGCATTCTCCGGCCCATGCCGAAGGCGCGGGGCGAAACCTTGAGCACCGGCGGGGCCTGGCGGCGCTTGAATTCCGAGCGGGCAACGGTTTTGATGATCCGGCCCACCAGGCCGGCATCCCAGCCTTGTTCGGCGATCTCGTGTTTCGAAAGATTTTCAAACAGGTAGAGCTTGAGGATCCGGTCCAGGTCTTCGTATGGCGGGAGGCTGTCCTGGTCCTTCTGATTCGGACGCAGTTCCGCCGAGGGGGGTTTTATCAGGATCGCCTCGGGGATGACATTACCCCTGCCTGCGGCGGAGGACTTTTCGTTGATCCTCCGGCAGAGGGCAAAAACTTCGGTTTTAAAGAGATCCCCGATGGGGCTTAAGGCGCCGCACATGTCTCCATAAAGGGTACAGTAGCCCATGGCAAGCTCGCTTTTGTTCCCCGTGGAGAGGAGCATGGAGCCGAACTTGTTGGAATAGGCCATCATGAGCGTGCCCCGGATACGGGCCTGAAGGTTTTCTTCCGCCAGGTCGAAGGGACGGCCTTCGAAGGTATCCTTCAGGGTGTCCAGAAATGAGGTGAATACCGGTTCAATGGGAAGGGCGCTGTAGACACAGCCCAAATTGCGGGCCAGATCCGCCGCATCGTCCTTTGAACCCTGGGAGGAAAAGCGGGAGGGCATACTGAAGGCGGCGACCTTGTCCTTTCCCACCGCCTGTACCGCCAGGCAGGCTACCAGGGCCGAGTCTATGCCTCCGGAAAGCCCCAGGTGGGCACGGCTAAAGCCGCACTTTTCCATGTACTCCCGTATTCCCAAAACCAGGGCCTTTTCCAGGGTGTCCAGTTCTGTACGGGACAAGCCCATCTGGGAAAGGCCCACGCCAAGCGAGCTTGTCTCAAGTGAGCTTGCCTCAAGCGAGCTTGCCTCGCAGGGGTCCTTTTCCGCAGGGTCATCTTGGGAAAGGGCGGGCCGGGCGGACGGGACTTGTTCTCCAGCGGCGTCCTGGGGTGAAGCGTCCCGGTCCCAGACAATTAAGTCCTCCTCAAAGCCCCTGGCCATAAGCCGGATGGCCGGCTCAGGATCCCCTGTATAGGCGCCCTTTCCCCCCGAAGCAGGGGCGACGATGAAGGAACGGCCGTCAAAAATGATGGAATCATTGGCCCCCACGGCATTGATGTATACAATGGGGACATCCCCCCGCCGGCTGATCCGTTCGGCCAGGGCCTTCCGCGCCCGGAGTTTTCCCGCATAGTAAGGGGAGGCGGAGGGTACGCAGAGCAGGGAGATCCCCTGGTTGAGCAAGGCCCGCACCGGATCATCCACGTAATAGGCGCCGGGGGTCGCGGTTTCCCGCCATACATCCTCGCAAATGGCAATGCCGATCCGCTCGCCCTGGTATTCAAAGGCGGACCAGGATTGGGCCCGTTCAAAATTCCGGGCCTCATCAAATACATCGTAGGTGGGGAGCAGGGTCTTGAGCTGTTCAAAGGCCAGTTTGCCGTCCAGGATGATGCCGTATTCGTTCACCAGGGCCTTACCCCCGGCATAGGGGTTCCGGCCCACATACCCCACCCCCACGGCAATACCCCGGGGGAGTTCCCGCTGGAGGGTGTGGATGGACAAGGCATTGAGTTCCACGAAATTATCCTGATCCAGGAGATCCATGGGGGGATACCCGCAGACCGCCAGCTCCGGAAAGAGCACCAGGTCCGCCTGTTTTTCCTCCTTTGCCCGCGTGGCAAAAGTCAGAATTTTATCCAGGTTTCCGGAAAAACCGCCGATGGTCGAATTTATTTGGGCAATTGATACGCGCATGAGGCTTTGCCTCCTGTTCGGTTTATAAGCGCGGTCATCCGGCCGTGCGAGATTAAGGTTAACATGATAACAAAACCTTACTACTGTGGGGGTTTTGCGTCAAAGGAGACGCGGCGTCCCATGGGGCGGACTTTCTCATATTTTTTCCATTATTTTTAAATCTTAATATCGTTAACGGATGCTGCGCGCCTTCCGCAAATGCCGGTGCAGGAAGGCCAGGGCTCCTATCAGAACAAGGCTGTAGACAAAACAGCTCCGGTAACCCCAGGCAGGGCCAATGTAACGGTTGGTAAGACCGATGCCCAACTGCAGAGCGGAATTGATAGCCCCGGACAGGACAATTATGGCGCTGGTGATTACCGGAGACCGGCTGCCGAAAAAGCCCATAGCCACCGCCATAATTGTGGGCCACATGACGGCGATGAAAAATCCCAAAATAGGGAGGGTCCAAATCCCCTGTACTCCAAGGATAAAGCTGAGGGCGTATATTATCCCGGTGGCAAAACAGGCGATAAAGAGGCTGCGCATATAACCGATTTTTTCAATCGCAAAACCGCTCACGAGCCGGGACAGGGTAAAGAGGATATAGAAATTGGACACAAAGGCCGCGCCCTCCACCCGGGGATCAAGGCCGTACACATCCTGAAAGTAAAGCCCGCCCCAATTAGCGGAACTCATTTCCACCACCTCCATGAGTCCAAGGGTAATAGAGAACGCCCATACCATGGGCATCTTAAGGGCGCCTAAAAAACTGATTCGCTTTTCAGCAGGGGCCTCTTCTGTGACGACCCCAGAGGCGTTTTCAGCGCCGCCTTCCGCCGCGCCGGCATCCCCCTGTTTGGGGAACTTGAGGGCCAGGGTGGGAACAAATACCAGGGCGCAAAGGGGGATAGTTAGAAAGTAGATTTGCCGCCAGTTTAACCCAAAGCCGCCGGTCAAAATCCCCGCCGCCTTTGGCCCTATGATGGCCCCGGCGCCGTAAAAGAAATGGAGCAGACTCATGAGGAGCGCCGCCTTTTTGGTGAATATCTGGGTTCCCAGGGCATTTACTCCGACTTCAAAAAAACCGAAGGCCGCATAGGCCAAAAACAGGACCGCTCCCACGGTCCAGAAACCGGGCATTACCGGCACCAGGCCCAACCCTATGAAGATACAGACAAAACCTGAAAGCAGCGCCCGCTTAACCCCGAAACGGCTCAAAAATACCCCGGCAACGAGACAGAACAGCACATACCCATATGAAAGAAAGGAGACTAAAAGTCCCTGCCGCTCATAGGATACCCCAAATTCGGCTTTTATGAGGGGATAGGAAACACCTTTAATGTTTTCCACCAGCCCAAAGATCAGCATAATTCCATAGGCAATAATGATAAGCAGTACCCGGCGGGGTGAATCTTTTTTCATGGTAACCTTTATCTCGTGCGGTCGAATGCCCGCGCTGTCAATCGAACATGAAGCATGAGGGAAACATAACCAATTATGGGATTTTAAGCTAGGAGTTTGTCGGGCTTTAGCCCATTCAACCCCAAAAACGTGCGTTTAGCACGTTTTTACCTTGCAAACTCCGCAAGGAGCCCATAAATCGGGGATTTTTGCGTCAGTTTTGGTGCAAAAATCCACAAGTCCGACAGGCTCCTAGGGGGCTAAGGACACGCTGAAAAATTCGATGCTTTTCGCAGACCGCTCAAGCGGTCTCACGCGTCCCTAAATTCTCAATTTTTTTTACTTTTTTTTCTTTTGATTAAAGCAAAACCGCTTTTCAAACCCATGTAGATATATAGAAATCATGATGAGGAGGTAAAAATCATGATCATATCTCTGCAAAGGATAAGGCGGATCTTTTTTGGAATTACCCTTATGTCGCTGCTTTCAGTATCAAGCTGCGCTCCCCCGGTGGGGACGGAAGATCTTACCGGCCAGGAAGATTCTGAAACCGGAAACGATGAAGATCCTGATCAGGATGATGAAGAAAACAATTCCGAGGAAACAGATGATGAGGAAACCGGGAGGTCTAATCTGGTTCCAGGACAGCTTAAGTACCGGATCGGCGATCTAAGTCCGGAGGAGGGGCTTTACCCGGATTTTAGCGTTATAACCCGGTATGTTCTTGATTTTATCGATCAGGACGGAATCATCGTGGAGAACCGGGAACTCGGGCCGGGAGAAGAAGACACAATCACCCTGGATGCCGGCGATTGGGAGATCCGCGTCTACGGGCTCCTGGACGGTAAAGACGGGACGCCGCCTCAGAAGATCACCGAATACCTGGTAAAGGTAACCATCCCCGAAGATGGGGAACTAAACACCGTAATTACCCCGAAACCGGCGGCGGCAACAGGACCGGAGGGATATTTTTCCTGGGGTATTACTTTTCCCGGAGATGAAATCCGGACAGCCCTCCTGGAGCTTTCGGTACAGGATGATACGGGCGGTTTTATTCCCTATCAGAGTTTCGATTTAACTCAAAATGGGAGGGATAAACAGAAAATCTCCCTGCCTAAAGGGGTTTACCGCATGGAACTCCGGCTCTTGGCCCGGTATTCGTGGGCGGGAACAACAGAAATCCTACACATTTTCCCCGGGCTTGAAACCAAAAGCCCTGAGTATTCGTTTACCGGGAAGGATTTCCCGGAGGTCCTTGAGTTCTCTTCCGTAGAGGAAGTAAAACCCTATCTTGATTCCCTGCCCGGAAATACTGAAGCGGATCCCTATCCGGTAAAAATCGGGGGCGTGGACATGTCCAGCAAGGAAAATTCCGGCGCCACCATGCGGACCCTCTATGCCGCCCTGAGCCGCTATGTCAGCCTGGACCTTAGGGATGGAACAGGAGATCGCCTTATTGCCGCATCATCGGCTAATATTGCCAACCGGGTTAATGTTGTTTCCCTGATTTTACCCAACACTATTACGGTTGTTGAGCCAAACGGGTTCTCCGGGTACAGTGCGCTAAAATCGGCGGTTATGCCTTCTGTTGTTACCCTTGATTACGCGGCTTTTAAGGACCTTAAAAACCTGGCATCGGTTTCGGGCCCCGAACTCCGTACTATTATTGATGTGACAGAGAATCCAAGCGCCGCCAAGGGAAGCTTCTACCGTTGTACCGCCCTTAAAGAACTGGATTTCCCCAAACTTGAAACTATAGGAAAATATACCTTTTATGGCTGTGAGGCCCTTACGGCCCTGAGCTTTCCCCAGGCAAGCATGGTGGGGCAATTCGCCTGTAAGGGATGTACCGCCCTTAGGACAGTGGAATTACCGAAAGCCGCTTTAATAGACAAAGAAGCTTTCAATAACGATACTGCCTTGGAACAACTGGTTCTGGGGGCGGTTCCGCCGGAAAC
>JAITNM010000198.1 GCA_031290475.1 Treponema sp.
GGCCTCGGGTACCGGTATCTGGCCCGGGGGGAACGTTCCCCCCTCACGGTAACCGCCTCCGCCCGGGTAAAGGCCTTTAAGCGAAGGTACCCGTAACCAGCGGTCCCCAATTCAAAAAATTGTCCAGCTTTTATCGGCCAACTACCGTTTTTTTCAGTGATTACCTACCCATAAGGCAACAATTCATAGGCCTCTTTACATTCCCGCTCCTTTTTGCTAATATCTAAAGCTCTAACTGGTAATTTACTCCGAAAGGAAGACCATAAGGAAGGATAGTATGTCACGGACCTGCGATATTTGCGGAAAACACACCATCACCGGCAATAAGGTAAGCCATGCCAAGAACCGTACCCGCCGTACCTGGAAGCCTAATCTGAAGAAGATTAAGACTGAAATTGACGGGACTACCATTACCCTGAAGATCTGCGCCCGCTGTTTGAAGAGCGATTTTATTACTAAAAAGGTTTAAAAGACGGCCCGGCAGACTGCTAGGAGTTTGTCGGGCTTTAGCCCATTCAACCCCAAAAACGTGCGTTTAGCATGTTTTTTACCTTGCAAACTCCGTAAGGAGCCCATAAATTGTTATGGGAAGGGTATGCTGAGTTCCAACCCGTCCCAGGCGGGGCCCATGGCGGTTTCCTTCAACCCCCGATCTTCTCTAAATTTACGGCAAATTTCCTCAATTTTCCGGTGGTTGAGATCGTGGGATATGTGGGTGATATACATACGCCGCCCGCCTGCCCTTTCGGCCGTTTCCATTGCCTGTTGAAAGCTGAAATGGGTTTCGTGGGGCTGTACCCGGATGGCGCCAATAATGAGGGTATCGGCGTTGCGTATGAGTTGCCAGGACGATTCGGGAATAGCGCTTGTATCGGTCAGATAGACTACGGTATGGACGGCCAGGGCATCCCTGGGCCCGGCATTTTCCAGGATTTCGGTGATACGCCAGCCCAGTATATCAAGTACCCCATGTTTTACCGGAACCGGGCTGAAACGCAGATTCCCGATAACGAAGGGAGCCTCAATGGCCTCCGGCGCAATCCTGGGCTTGCCGCCCCCCCGCTGGGTTTCCTGAAAAACATAGGAGAACCGCTCCCGCATTTCCCTAATAGTATCGGCATTTGCATAAAGGGGGAGGGGCTTTTCCCGGGTTAAGACTCTGAGATCATCCATGCCGTGGATATGGTCTGCGTGGGCGTGGGTCAGAAGCACCGCATCCAGCCTCTCAATCCCCGCTGCCAGGGCCTGAAGCCGGAACTCCGGCCCGGTGTCAATCACCACCCGTTCTCCGCCTTCTCCCTGAATATAAAGAGACGCCCTCATCCGTGAATCACGGGGATCCTCCGATGTACAGACCGGACACTTGCAGCCAATAACCGGAACGCCATGGGAAGTCCCGGATCCCAGAAAGGTAACTTTCACGAGGCTTAGTTTACCCTCCAGGGCTGGACGTGACAAGCATTGCTGGCCGGTTTCCGGATTGTGGAAATTTAAATTGCCGGGCATACTGTTAGGGAACCGCTGATTAACTTGGCCGAACTATTTCCTATTTTGCGAGGTTACCATGGCCGATCCCGAATTGGTAAAGGTGCTGGACTATATCTTAAACCGCTGTGACGAAAATGCCATTGAAGCGGTCTCGGCGGCGGTGGTGCGCCGCAAGCGGGATCTTACTATGTTTGGCGGCATGGGGAAGCTGCCGGATCCGAAAAAAATGGCCAAGGAGCTTGCTTCCCAAATCGACGTAAACGCCACCATTGGGGGGCTTACCAATACGGTTCGGGAAATGGCAGAGCGGATAATCAGAGAGGAGGCGCCGGAGCTGGACGATGAGCAGGTGGCGGTACTCACCAAGGCGTGGATTCCTGCCAATGCCGGCGGTCAAGCCGATGGCCCTGCCGGTGAAAAGGCCGTTCCGCCGGATCTCCTGGTTTCTATGATTAGCCAGTTTATCTCTTATTCCCGGGGTTCCATGGACCCTGCGGAAGAACAAGGCCTCCGCGCCGAAATGGGCGCTTGGCCTGAGCGTTACTGGAATGCGTTCCCCCAGGTTATCCGGAGCATTATCGGTGATTACCTTAAGGGAGGGATCAGTGACGGGGAGTTCAACAGTAAAATTGGAACCGCCCTGTCACTGGGACATTAAAGCAGCGCTAAAAAACGATTGATAGTGTTTTTCAGTGCTTCCATAGGCTCATTCACCTACCCGTATTGAATTAAACCACGCGTCGTTGTACAACTCCAGGGCTTCTCCTACGTCATCCTTTAGTTCGGTGTTGGCGATATCTTCGGCGGTGTAGAGCGGTTCGTCGGCCTTTAAGTCCCTGGCGGGAATGTTAGCCGTGGCGGGGAAGCCAAAGGCATCGGTAAATTCGGCGTAGATTTCCGGCCGGTGGATGAAGTCGATAAATTTATATGCCAGATCCAGGTTCTTCGCGCCCTTCAGAATACACATACTGTCGATATAGGCGGGACCGCCTTCGGGGGGAATAAAAAAGGCCGTATTTTTCAGCATTTCCGCGTTATCAGCAATTTCTTCGTAAACCACCTCGGCGTAACCCTGGACTACCCAGAAGTCTCCATTGGCATAACCTTTGCCAAAGGCTTCGGCGTCAAACTTGGTTAGGTTGGGTTTCCAGGAATTGTTTACCAGGTCACGGGCCAGGGCTATTTCCCCAGGATTACTGGTATTAACCGAATAGCCCAGGTAAGCTAAAGCGTCTCCCAGTACTTCCCGCATATCGTCCAGCATAGTCATGCGGCCTTTTAAGTCGCTACGGCCGAAAATTGACCAGCTCCTTTCAAAATCGGGAACCTTGGCGGTATTGACCGCGATCCCCGCAGCGCCCCAGTAGTAGGGGATACTGTAATCCATGGCAGGATCGTAGGCGGCTTTTTGCAGAACCAGGGGGTCTATATTCCCCAGGTTGGAAAGCTTGGATTTGTCAATTTTTTCCAGTATGTTCTGGTCAATCATAATAGAAACATAATCCCCGGAGGGAAAGATGATGTCGTATCCTGTGCCGCCGGCCTGAAGCTTGGCGTACATTTCCTCATTGGAGGCGAACTCATCGTAGATCACCTCAACTCCGTATTCTTTCTCAAATTTCTCAATAACCGAATCGGGGGTGTAATAGGTCCAGTTGTAGATGTAAAGCCGGGTTGACGCCGTCCCGGAAGCCCGGGCGGAATCCGTTTTTTTCGAGCAGCCGCATAGAGTGGCAAGCAGAACTAAGATGATCAGCGTCATATTCACGGCTGCGCCTAAAACAGGTATTTTCTTCATTTTTCCTCCTGATGTTGAAATTCTTTTTTTCAACTCCTTTTTATTTTCAAAAATCCAAAAGAATTTTCGATTTACTCATTTATTTTGCGGCAATGTACTTTAAGAAATTTCTAAGCAGGTAGGTTAGTAACACTGTTGATAGGATCATTACTACCGACAGTGCGTTGATCACCGGGGAGACGCCGAAACGGATGGCCGAATAAATGTAGATTGGCAGAGTTGAAGCGCCGGGGCCGGTGACAAAATAGGTAATGACGAAATCTTCCAGGGAGATGGTCACCGCAGTCAAAAAACCCGAAACAATACCGGGCATGCAGACAGGGACCGTTACTTTGAGCAGCGTCTGCGCTTCATCGGCCCCCAGATCGTGGGCGGCTTCTATGATGGAAAAATCAAATTCATCCAGCCGGGCCATCACCATGAGGAACACAAAGGGGAGATTGAAACTAGTATGGGCAATAAAGATCGTAAGCAGACCGAGCTGCATTTTGATCCCGGCGAAAAATATGGCTAGAGAAACGCCGATAATTATTTCCGGAAGTACCATGGGAAGAAAGGAAATTATCTGGATGTAGTTCCGCAGGCGGAAACGGTACCAGTTTACCCCGATGGCGCCGAAGGTTCCCAGCAGTGTGGCGCTTCCCGCAGAAGTGAATGCAATCAGAATACTGTTCCAGAAAGCCCGCCAGAGATCTCTGGAGTGCAGGAAAAGTTGTTCGTACCACACAAAGGAAAAGCCGGTCCAGTTCATGCCCTTGGAAGAATTGAATGAATAGAGGATGAGCACAAAGAGGGGAAGAAACAGAAACACTATTGTAGCGATAAAAATAGTTTGGGAAAAGGAAAAAGATTTCCCCAGCGCCCGCCTCGCATGACGGGAGGCTTCCGAATAAATTTTTGTGGGCCTGAGGGAGGTGATTATATCCCGAATACGCAGTTTCAATTGATTAACCCCCGGCCTTCTACGTTCTTGGAAACGTCTGTAATGCGCTGGGCGTCCTTTTTCTGGAGGTTTATCATAATGATGATTCCTGCAGTGGTGATTACCGTAAGGACCATGGAAATCGCCGATGCCAAAGGCCAGTTTCGCGCCTTGGTAAGCTGATCCGCCACCACGTTTCCCAGCATGTAGGATTCCTTGCCCCCCACGAGGAGGGGTATGGCATAGGCGCCAAAAATAGGGATAAAGGTAAAGAGGACCGCCGTATAGATCCCGCTTCTGATATTGGGAAACAGTACCTTGATCATAGACATGGGTTTGGAGGCTCCCAGATCGCGGGCCGCTTCCAGAAGGGAAAAGTCGAACTTGTCTATGGTGGAAAACAGGGGCAGTATGGCGTAGGGAAGGTACATATAGACCAGCACCAGAACTACCGCCTTTTGATTATACATGAAGGGTATATAGTCCCGAACTATGCCTATGCGTAAAAGGAACTCATTTACAAAACCATTATTTCCCAGAATATTCATCCAGGCAAATACCCGGATAAGAAAATTGGTCCAGAAGGGGATAATGATGAGGAGCAGTAATACTGTCTGATTCCGGCTCTTGGCCATGTAGTAGCCGCAGGGAAGGGCTATGAGGATCGTAATAATCGTAGCGATAATCGAGGTAGCTATGGTCCGTACCGTGATAATTACAAAACTGGGGTTGCCCAGAGCATGGTATGCGTCCAGGGAGAACTGCCCCATGATGACTCCCCCATGGAGGCCCTTCTTCATGAAACTGTAGACCACAATGATAAGGAGGGGCGCGAGAAAGAACACTGTAAACCAAACGGCCATGGCCCCCGAATAAAGAAGGCCATAGTTCCGCTTGCCGGAACCCCGCTTCATCCCGCCGCCGGCCTTTCCTGTTGGGAACCCCGCACCCGAAGATGGCGGGCCCTTTCCGCCGGCAAACTGGCCGCTCACGGCTTATTTACCCCCGGCAACAACATTACTGCTGCCGTCATCTTTGACTTCCACTATATAGCCATCGTTGGCGCTCCAGGAAATGTACACTTCATCCTTCCAGATAATATCCGGGCCCTCGTCGGAATACTTGGCGTGCTGCTTAACAACCCGTATCATCAGCTGATCTTTGAGCTTGACGTAGAACTTGGTCTGGAATCCGGAATAAATCGGTTCGTCCACCATGCCCTGGAAGAGGTTGATGTCTTCCCGTTTGGTGGCAGGTTTTTCTTTTGAGATAAGCACCTTTTCCGGCCGTATGGTAAAGCTCACCGTCTGTCCGGGCTTAACCTGATCCACGGTAGTAACCTTGATTCTCCCCAGATCGGGAATGTCCAGTTCCGCCATGTATACAATGTCTCCCAGGGGGTCCGGCTTGTCCAATTGCACCGCCTGCACCACGGTCCCGTCGAAGAGGTTGATTTCCCCAATGAACCGGGCTACAAAATCCGTACCGGGACTTTCGTAAATATCATGGGGGGTGCCTACTTGCAGCACATCCCCCTGGTTCATCACCGCAATCCGGTCGGAAACGGAGAGGGCCTCCTGCTGGTCATGGGTAACATAAATAAAGGTAATACCGATCTTGTCGTGAATTTGGTCCAGCTCAATGAGCATGTGCTGCCGGAGCTTGGCGTCCAGGGCGGAGAGGGGTTCGTCAAGGAGCAGTACCCTGGGCTCATTGATGAGCGCCCTGGCTATGGCGACCCGCTGTTTCTGTCCACCGGAAAGCTGGTTCGGTTTTTTGTGGGCGTGGCCTTCAAGCTGAACCAGGCGGAGGTAATCCTTAACCTTGGCGTTGACTTCCTCCCTGGAAGCCCGCTTGAGCCGGAGGGAAAAAGCCACGTTTTCGAATACCGTGAGGTGGGGAAAGAGGGCGTAGTTTTGGAAAACCGTATTGACCTGCCTCCGGTTTGGGGGCAGGGGAAGCACATCGGTTCCTTCAAGCCCTACAGAACCTACATCCGGGGTTTCAAACCCTGCGATGATCCGCAGGAGGGTCGTTTTACCGCATCCCGAAGGGCCTAGGAGGGAAAAGAACTCGCCCTTCTTGATTTCCAGGTTTATATTATTCAATACCTTAAAATCGCCGAAGGACTTGAAAACCCCTTCGATGATGACATCTCTACCTTTCAATGTTGTTCTCCCACCCCCAAAAATGCGTATTTCCGCCTATCAACCATTAATATACGGACAACACAATCAAAATAAAAAAGCCACTGGTTGTCAATGGCTTTTGGGGATTTTTGGGGATTTATTGAAGATTCCTCTCAGTAATTCAAAGTATGACGGTCCGGAAGAAAAGACGCCTTGGAACCCAACCGGGAATACGAGGAAAAATCCTTGCGAATCAACCATGCCAACAATTCGACAAACAAGGGTTTCAGAATAGCCTGATAAAATCCGCAAACTTACAATAGAGAAACCGGTAGTTTTTGTTCCAAAACTTAAAGCGCAGCGCTACGTAATTCAGCTTTCAATTTTTACAAGGCTTATGGCCCTTTCGGGGCACAGTTTTACGCAGACGCCACAGCCCAGGCATTCATCGGTATCCACAATGGAATACCCGCACTTCATGCAGCGTTTTGCTTCCGCTACAGCCGCTTCTTCATCATATACCAGTTCCACCTGTTCGAAGTCAGCCTTGAATTCCCGCTTAGGCACAGGCTGCGGGTCCAGACGCTCAAGCCGTACCGCCGGGAATATTTTTTCCTCGTTGGGCGCAAGATGCGGCGTCTTGACGGCCGCACTGTCTATCAGGTTACGGCCTTGCAGGAGGTTGTCTAAGGAAAGCGCCGCTTTCCGGCCGGAAGCCATGGCGCTGATCACCGAGCCTCGGGCTTCTACTATATCGCCGGCTACGAACACCCTGCTGTTACTGGTTTCCAGTGTGTCCGCGTTGAAGGCGATGCGGCCCGCACCGTCTGTTTTCAGGTTTCCGCCATCCGCAAGAAAGCGGATGTCTGTCTTTTGGCCTGTGGCAAAAACCACCGTATCACAGTCCAGCGTGAACTCGGAGCCGTCTATCGTAACAGGGCGAAGCCTGCCCCGCTCGTCTTTGCCGATGCTTTCAACTTTTTTCAGCTCGATGCCCTTTACTTCGAAAAGGTCAACTAAGATCTGAACCGGCGATACCCCCTCAATGAGCTCCACGCCATCCGCCTTAGCCTCAGCCAGTTCCCACGCGGGGGCGGGTACCTCGCCGCCACTCTCCAGGCATACGCAAGTGACATCCAGCCCCAAGCGCTTCAGCGCCCGGGCTGTGTCCATAGCGACGCTGCCGCCGCCTATTACCACCGCTTTATCGCCGATGACGCAGCGCCTTCCGCCCTCGGCGCGCTTTCTGGTGACCTGTTTGGCGTTCATGAGCTGCATTAAGCTGAGCGCATCGTATACCTGGTCTCCGTCGGCGCCGGGGATAGGCAGCTTTACGCCCTGGCTCGCGCCCACGGCGATCAGTATCGCCCCGTAACGGTCGTCCAGAAGCTGCTTAATGGATGGGTTCTTGCCTATACGGCAGCCGTATTCGATTGCAACGCCCGCGTCTATAAGCAGTTGGATCTCTTCGGCCAGCTTCTTTTTATCGATGCGAAAATCCGGAATAGCCCGCTTGGCCATGCCTCCCGGTTCGCCGGCAGCTTCGAATATTTTAACTTTATACCCCTTGGCCGCAAGGTCCGCGGCGGCAGTCAGCCCGGCGGGACCCGCACCGATTATTGCGATCTTTTGGTCGAACTGCTGATCGAATTTCAGCGGCTTGGGAGCCGTATTCTCCAGTACGAAGCGCTTAAGAGCCCGAATCGCAATCGGCTCGTCCCTCAGAAGCCCCCGCTTGCAATCCTCTTCGCAGGGGTGATGGCAGATCATGGAACAGGTGCTTGGCAGGGGATTCAGTTCCCGGATAACTTCATAGGCCAGATCAAATTTGCGCTCCGCAATAAGGTTGACATAACCTTCGGGGACTGTCCCCAGTGGACATTGCAGAGAGCAGGCGTGCGCCGTGGCGTATTCCTTGGATTCGTCCGCCAGCATTTCAGGCTTGTCAGGCGCGCAGTCCGGACAGAGACGGCAGATGTCCCGCTGAAACTCGTTCACGCTCTCGGTTGGGCATACCCTGCGGCAGATTCC
>JAITNM010000234.1 GCA_031290475.1 Treponema sp.
CAGGGCGAGCAGGTCCTGGGGCCGGTTGGAGATGATCCCCTCGCAGCCCTGCCTGAGCATTGCGGAAGCGGCGTCCCTGTCATCAATGGTCCAGGGAACCATGGGCCGCCCTTCCCGGACCGCGATGCGCGAAAAAGTTACGCCTGTTACCAGGGTATGTTTTGGCTTGACATAATCGCTGTTTGCAATAATTCTGCCGAATCCTCTCCGGAAAAACCAGGGAACATCATCGCTGTCATCACTGTAAATTATTGCCGTGGGAATATGGGGGGCGGCCTTTTTAAAGACAGCGATACTGAGGGGGTTGAAGGAAGAGACGGTTACCGCTTCTTCCACCGCCTTCCCAAGGGCGCGGAGTTTTGCCGCCAACAGGCGGGGCAAAACATCGTTCCCCATCTTTACGCTCTTAAGTTCAATGTCGATGTACATGGCGGGGCAGAATTCCTCAAGCACTTCTTCAAGAAGGGGAGGCCCCTCGTCTTTAAAAGCCGGACTGAAAAAGGACCCCGCATCAACACGGCGGATCTCTTTAAGGGACAGTTCTTCGATGTTCCGGCCTCCGGCATTGGCGCCCTCCTGTGCAACGCGCAGGAAGTTGTCATCGTGGGCCACCACAAGCTCCCCGGTGGCGCAGACGTGGACATCCAGTTCTATTCCCGGGGCGCCGGTTTCCCGGGCTTTTCTGAAGGCGGCCATGGTGTTTTCCGGGGCCAGGGAGGAACAGCCCCGGTGGGCGAAAAGCAGGGGCCGTTCGCGGTCCGGGAACAGGGGGCGTCTTTTTGCCTTACTCATGGGTTTTCCTCCCCGCCGCCGGCTTTTTCTTGAGCGCCCAGGCCCATCTTTGCCTTAAGCGCTTCCAGGGCCGCCTCAGTATTTAACGCGTCAATTTCCTGTTTCACCTTTTTCTCGCTGTTTTCTTCCCCCGGCGTCTCACCCAGGGCGATCTTTAATTCCTGTTCCAAGAGATCCGGATCAATGCTCCGTTCCCTGGCCGCGAGACCGGGCAGTTGGCGGCGCATGTTTTCAATCAGGGCTCTGAGTTCCGCCGCCTCTCCTTCCAGGGCGTCAAGCTTGGCCTGAACGTTCCCGGCTTCACTGCCGGCCTCTTCCGCCAGGTCCGGGGCGTTTTTGCTGCGGGCAAGCTCCTCCCGGCCCTTCCATTTATCAAAGGCAGCCTTAAGATCCGCCTGCTCTTTTTCCATCAGCTTTAAGGCGGCAATGTTCCTAAAGATATATTCCTTTGCGTCAGCGGGGCTCAGACCCTGGAGGTCGTCTAATCTTGGCTCCGGTTTTGAATCCATCAATAAATCATCCTTACTAGGAGTTTGTCGGGCTTTAGCCCATTCCAACCTAAAAAACGTGTGTTTAGCACGTTTTTTACTTTACAAACTCCGTAAGGAGCCCATAAATCGGGGATTTTTGCGTCAGTTTTGGTGCAAAAATCCACAAGTCCGACAGGCTCCTAGTGTCTGTCCATAAAGTCGGTTACTTTATGGACAGACCTTGCATTTGCATACGCAAATGCGGTTTTCACTAATATACCCGGCTTTTTATGTCGAATTCTATAGAGACATGACGCTAATTGTAGACCGCTCAAGCGGTCTCAGGGTTCAGTAGGAATACCGTGGATATTAATAAAATTTGTATTTTGTTTCTTTTTGCTACCCTTCCCCTCCCGTCCCTTCCTGCTCAGGAAGGACTTGCCTCAGGTTCCATGGGCGGGGCGGAAACACCGGCGCCGGTACGGACCGACTCCGCCGGGGTTACCCTTTACGCCGGAGGCGGGGGCCCTTACAATCTGATGGAAAGGTCCGACTGGTCCCGGTACGACAACGGGAAGTACATCGGCCATGTTTACCGGGAAGTCCGGGCTTCTATCGCCCCCGAACGGAAAGAGGGCGCTCAGTTTCTATACCGGGGGAATTTTATTGTGCTGGAAGAGACGCTCCGGGACATGCGGGAAAGCGCCCGGGGGGTAAACGCGGTGGCGCCGGTCCGCTTTACCGTGGAGCCGAACGGCAAACTTTCCATAGAAGATGATCAGGGGTTCCCGAACCTTCGAGGTTTCCCAGCCTTTCCCCTTGAAGCGGTAAAACCCGGCGCCAAGTGGAGCGCCCGGGGAACCCGTGCGGCGGATCCCCTGAACAACGGTAATGTGGTATTAGTTCCCCTGGCGGCTGAATACGAATACCGGGGGGTAGAAGACTACAAGCCCACCGGTTCAAGCGCCGGTATTCCGGTTCACCGGATTAGCGCAAAATACGCCTCCCGGTATGGTTCCGGCAGAACAGCCGGTTCGTCCGAAAGCCGGCCTGTCCTTCCCGAGGGAGATTTCAGTTCTCTTCAAGGTACCCACACGGTAGATATACTGATCCGGGCATCTGACGGCCTTCCCCTTTTGACCCGCGATAATCTGGACGAAACCTTCACGTGGCCGAACGGCGCTACGGTGCGTTTCCGGGGTTTTACCCTGACCTTCGGCCAGGGAACTGTTCCCCTTAACAAGGAAGCTGTGATCAAAGAAAATATGTCCCCCGCAAAATCATTGCCCAATGTTGATTTTGCGCCCGTACCTGAAGGGGTAAAGCTTACCGTTCGGGATCTGAAGTTTGCCCCGGATTCTGATGAATTCCTCCCCACGGAACGTTCCCGGCTTGATGCCCTGGCTGCGGCGCTGAAGCGGATTCCGGATCGGCTCTTTTTAGTGGAAGGTCATACCGCCTCCGTAGGGCGTTCGGAGGGTGAACAGGAACTCTCCCTGGGCCGGGCAAAGCGCATGGTGGACGAATTGGCAAGCCGGGGAATATCCGCGGACCGCTTTGTCTACAAAGGCTGGGGCGGCGGGAAACCCCTGGGGGATAACG
>JAITNM010000246.1 GCA_031290475.1 Treponema sp.
TGGCGGAAACGGATCACATGAAAATCGGCGCCATGGCCGGAGCCTATTTTGCCTCCCTTCCCAATCCGCCCGACGCCATCATAGCGGGTTTCGATATCCTGGCTATCGGCTGCATGAAGGAGTTGAAAAAGCTGGGGATAAAAATTCCCGATGATATAGCCCTGATCGGATTCGATAATATCTCCCTCTGCGAACTCGTGGAACCGTCCCTGAGTACTATTGCCCAACCCATCACCCAGTTGGGAGCCGCGGCGGCCCGGATCATCATCGATAAAATCCAGGGAAAACCTGCCCAGGAGAAGGTAGTTTTCCCCGGAG
The DNA here is from genome assembly GCA_031290475.1 of Treponema sp. Lineage (GTDB taxonomy): Bacteria > Spirochaetota > Spirochaetia > Treponematales > Breznakiellaceae > JAITNM01. Next base: position 319 of record JAITNM010000246.1, read on the forward strand.
AACTCGTCCTGCGTCAGAGTACCTGAACCGGGAAGCCCGCGAACTCCGCCAAGGCTTCCAAGCAGGATTATTCGATGATGATGACTTATGCCCAGCGGGCTTCACCGCACCTGCAAACACAGGCGCTATGCGAAAACATTTTTCGATTTTTCTTGACAATTCCGAAAAGAGGACCGTATACTATTTTCTTGGGAACGTTCCCAGGTAACGTTCCCAAATAATCCGGGTAGTTCCGGAACCCCCGGGAAAGGCGGAAACTTCCCATTCTATTCCGGGGTATTTTTTTCCAGGAGGAAAAGGATGAAAAGTGTTTCAAAGTCAAACGTATTAAAGGCGGCGCTGGCGGTACTGCTGCTCTTTGCGATCGCCGTCATGCCGGTCATGGCCGGCGGCGGCCGGCAGAGCGGAAGCGGGAAAATCACCGTACGGTATATCTGCCTGCAGAAGGGTAACCCCTATTTCGACCCGATTATCGCGGGAATGAAAGAGGCGGTCGAATCCCAGGGAGGCGTGTTCCGTGACACCGCTCCTGAGCAATCGGAAGCTACCGCCCAGATCCCATTGATCGAAGCTGCCATTCAGGACAAGGTTAACGTGATCTGCGTGTCCCCCACAGCGGCGGATACCATGAACACGGTTCTGGACAAGGCGCGGGCGGCAGGGATCAAGATCCTTATGGTAAACGACGATATTACGGGCAATGAATCGCACCGTGACGGCTCGGTTCTTTCCTGTAATTACGACCAGCTTGCCATTGATTCCTTTGAGCAGTTCGCCAAAGCGATGAACTACCAGGGCAAGTTTGTCGTGTTAAGCGCCACCACCGACTCCCCCTTCCAGAACAATCAGATCGCCATCTACAAGAAGCAGCTGGCCTCGGACCCTAAGTACAAGGACCTGCAGCTCCTTGAAGTCCTTTATGGTAACGATGATTCCGCAAAGAGCCTTACCGAGACGGAAGCGGCCATTCAGAAATACCCGGACCTCAAGGGGATTATAACTCCTACTACGGTCGGGGCTACCGCCGCCGGCCAGGTTATTGAAAGCCGCGGTCTGGCAAGAAAGATAATCGTAACCGGTCTCAACACCCCCCAGCAGTCAAAGGCCTTCCTTAAGAGCGGCGCCCTTGCCGGGGTGATGCTCTGGGATACCTTCCGTACCGGCAAGGTTGCCGGTTACCTGGCGATGCTGCTCGCCAAGGGTGAATACACCCTCAAGCCGGGCACCTCCTTCGATGCCGGCGAATATGGGGCGACTCCGGTATTGACAAACAATGTTTTGTACGGCGGACCTCCCGCACTTATTACCGCGGAAAACGTTGATACCTACAAATTCTAGCTTTTTGTGAGTGATTCCTGCCTTCATGCTGTTCCGGGGGCAGGATTTTTACCCTGGAGAAATTACATGATTCTCAGCGAAACGATAAAATCGAATGGATACGTATCTGGAAGGAAGCGCTGGATATTGTGTAAGGAGAGAAACCATGACTGTTGATTCGGCGCCGGTCCTGCAAGCTTCGGGAATTTGCAAAACTTTTGGGAAAAGCCATGTATTAAAATCGGTTGATTTTGATATACTCCCGGGCGAAGTCCATGCCCTGATTGGTGAAAATGGCGCAGGAAAATCAACGCTGCTTAAAATACTCTTTGGTCTCTATTCTATGGATCCTGGACAAGGTTCTCTGTCTATTGACGGAAAATCTGTTTTTCTGGCATCCCCCCGGGATGCCATTGATCATGGGATCGTTATGATCCACCAAGAACCATTGGTATTTAAAGAATTAAATATTATTGAAAATCTTTTTACCGGCTATATTAATACGAAAGTTGTTAATTGGCGATCTTTGGAAAAGGCGGCAGCCAAACTTGCCATAGACATTGGTCTTAATGCGCCGCTTAAACAAAAGATGGATCGTCTATCCATAGCGGAACAGCAGCTTGTAGAAATAGGCGCGGCATTAGTATCTAACGCACGGATCATCTTCATGGATGAACCTACTGCCTCGCTTACCCCTAACGAAGTGGATAATCTCCTGGCTATGATAAAAAGGCTAAAAAACGAAGGGAGATCAATTGTTTACATCAGCCACCGGTTGGGAGAAATAAAGACAATTTCCGATAGAATTACTGTTCTACGTGATGGAGGCCTTGTAGGCACATATCAGAATGAGGAATTAAGTCATGATGATATGATACGCCTCATGCTGGGCCATGAGTTGACATTGAAGCGCGGCAAAGAGCGGATCACAAAAAAGCGTGAACCCTATTTCCAGGTAGAAGGTATCGGTATTCCTGGTATCTTTGAAGATGTCTCTTTTTCAGTTAGTAAAGGCGAGATTTTGGGCGTCGCAGGGCTCATGGGATCGGGCAGAACAGAAGTTGCCAGGGCGCTTTTTGGTATAACGCCGGTTAAGCAGGGCAGAATGCTTATTAACGGCGTTCCGGTAAAGATTGGTTCCCCCGGCGAAGCTATCAAACACGGTATAGCGCTGCTCCCGGAAGACAGGCAGGCCTTGGGACTCTTTCTCAAACAGACCATAGCTTTTAACGTTACTTTTTCCGTTCCCAAACTGATTTGTGATAAATCCGGATGGATTAAATACGACAAGGAAGACACGCTTACCAATGAACAATGTACACAGCTTTATACAAAGTACGCAAATACTAAACAATTTGTAGAAGAATTGTCGGGAGGAAATCAACAGAAGATAGGCATTGCCAAGTGGATTGCTACGGATCCTGAAATATTGATTCTGGACGAACCAACCAGAGGCATTGATATCGGCGCAAAGGAAGAGGTTTATAAAATTATAGAAAAGCTTTCTCGAGACGGAAAATGTATTATCATGATTTCTTCGGAAATGGCGGAAATATTGGCTTTGAGCGACAAGGTAATGGTAATGTATGAAGGACGGCCCACGGCTATGATATCCGGGGAAGAACTTAACGAAGTAAAAATTCTTTCTGCGGCTCATGATATTGCGGTTTAAACAGAATACGGAGGGCAGTACGATGCCGGTATTGGGACATATACGATCGAGTTTTCGTGAATTAAGTATTTTGGCGTTAGTGTTTTTTATTTATGGCGTTGTTTGTATAATTCAGCCGAGATTCTTTTCATCTACAGCGGTTATTAATATATTTTTGTTTTTTCCATATCTCCTGCTGGTCGCTCTTGGAGAGATGATTGAAATTATCAGCCGAAATGTGGACCTCTCTCTTGGATCAATCCTGGGTTTTGCCGGTTACCTGGTTGGTTTAATTTTTAGCGCCAATCCGGAATTTTCTATATTACTTGGTATTCTTATTGCCGTTGGCGTTGGGGCTTTTCTGGGGTTGATAAACGGAGCTGTGGTTACTGTCTTTAAAATACCTTCGGTAATTGTAACTTTGGGCACCATGTATCTCTATCGGGGTATTATATTTTACGCGAATGGCGGAAGGATGATAGAAAATTACAAGATACCAAAAACGCTGACCCGCCTTTCACAGACAAACGCCTCCGTAATAGGGGTGCCCTATTCAATAATTATCGCATTGGTTGCGGCTGTGCTGGTAGCTTTTTTCCTGCGTAAGATGCGGTTGGGCCGTAATATATATGCTGCCGGTAGTAACCCAAAAGCGGCGGAGACCCGGGGCATCGATCTTAGAAAAATAAACATTCTTGTTTTTGTTATTGCCGGAGCGTTAAGCGGTTTTGCGGGTATGGTATTTATGTCCAGAGTAGGATTTATGGACCCCGGATCCGCCGGAAGGGGGCTGGAATTTACCGCAATCGCCGCTGTAGTTATTGGCGGATGCAGCATGGGCGGCGGGGTTGGCACTACTCTGGGTACGGTAATCGGCTGCCTCATGCTGGGGGTAATTAATAACGCCATTTCAATCACCGGAATATCCGGTTACTGGCAGGAAGCTATTTACGGCTTCATCATTATACTTTCGGTAATCGCGGATAACTATATTAAACAGGGCTTAGGCGGTTTCCATTCCCGAATAATACGGAAAAGCAATGCCCCTGTGACGGCCGAAGGAGGAAACAGCCGTGCTTAACGCCAAAAAACTGCTGCGTCCTGAATTGACCATTGTAGTATTTCTGCTATTCAGCTTTATTGCCGGTGTTCTTTTATCGCCGAATTTTTTGGATGTGCGTTTTCTTCTTGGTTCTACAATCTATTATACAGAGCTGGGACTCATAGCGCTTTGTTTTTCTTTGCTCATGACTTTGGGCGAATTGGATCTTTCCGTAGCGGCAAATATGACGCTGGTTACCTGTGTTTTAGGCGTGCTTTACAAGATGGGAATCAATATGAGTTTTCTCATTCCCTTGGGTCTGGTTTTAGGAACTATTCTGGGTTTATTGAATGGAGTACTGGTTACTGTTACCGGCCTTCCATCTCTTATCATCACGATAGGCACTCTTTCAATCTACCGGGGACTTGCACAGGTTTTAGTGGGCGATGCCGCGATTTCCGGTTTCCCCCAATGGTTTTTAAAGTTTGGTAAAATTACCCTTTTCGGCGTCATTCCTCTGCCGCTGATCATTATCGTTATTGTCGCCATAATTTTGGAAGGATTGTTGAAACGGAATTTTTGGGGAAGGAAGATTTCCGCTGTTGGATTGAATAGCAATGTTGCTGGATATTCAGGTGTAAAGGTTAATATATTAAAGCGGGAACTTTTTGCTCTCCAGGGACTTTTCTGCGGGGCCGCCGCGCTTCTTTCTATTTCCCGGCTTGAAGTGGTGAAATATTCCATTGGAACAGGAGGGGAAATGGATGTGGTTACCATGGTTCTTCTGGGAGGTACCGCGTTTGCCGGAGGAAAGGGCAGCTGCTTGGGCACTCTGGCGGCTTTTTTTATAATTGTTTTTATTCGTACCGGTATGCGGCTGGCAACTATAAGCAGTTATGTACAAATTGCCGTACTGGGAATTTTGTTGATTGTGATCATAATTATTTCTGATAAATTGAATAATCTCGTAGGAAAAAATTCCTGAAAAATGATATGGAGGCACAAACATGGAATATTTGCGAGGATCAAAAGACAGCGAGGAACGCCGTAAAAAGCAATACGCCATCCTGGAAGATACCTTTGCCGAAAAAGGGGTAGCTATTGAAAAAGTCAAGGGGCTTTTAAAAAGCCAAGTAGTAGAGCTCCCTTCCTGGGCAGTGGGCAATTCCGGTACCCGTTATGGTACTTTTACCGATAAGGGCGCGGCGGTTACCATTTGGGATAAGGTGGACGACTGTGCGGAGATACAGCGCTGCCTGGGTATTACGCCGGTTATGGCAAGCCATGTACTTTGGGACAAGACCGATGACGGCCGCTTTGAGCCGGTACGGGAATATGCGGCAAAAAAGGGCATGCGTATCGGTACGGTGCATCCTAATACCTTTTCGGGCCAGCAGTTCCGTTTCGGTTCTATTTGTTCACCGGTAGCATCGGTGCGGGAAAACACCAAGGCCCACCTTGTTGATTGCATACGCATGGCCCGGGAGATGGGGTCAAAAACTATTGGAATGTGGGTGGCCGATGGGACGAGCTACCCCGGACAGGACAGTCTCGCCGAACGAAAGCACAGGCTTTTTGAAGGGCTTTCCGCCCTCTGCGAAAAGCTCGATCCGGATATGATCATGCTTCTGGAATACAAACCCTTTGAACCGTTTTTCTACACCACCGATGTTGCCGATTGGGGCACCTCGTTTATGATGTGTCAGAAACTCGGGAAACAGGCAAAGGTTCTGGTAGATTTGGGCCATCATCTTCCCGGCACCAATATCGAACAGATAATCTGTTCCCTTCTGGATGAGGGTAAACTGGGCGGGTTCCATTTTAATAACCGCCGCTATGCGGATGACGATCTGATCCTGGGTACGGT
>JAITNM010000280.1 GCA_031290475.1 Treponema sp.
CCAGATTAGGGACAATCATGTATTCGACCATTTCACCGAAGCGGTTAGTCATTTCCCCGACCCGCCGGTCGGTTTCCTTCATCTGCCGGTCGGTTTCCCTTTGGGATTCCTTCATCTGCCGGTCGGTTTCCCTTTGGGATTCCTTCATCTGCAGAGCGGTTTCCCTTTGCAATTCCTTCATCTGTAGAGCGGTTTCCTTTTGCAATTCTCTGAGTTCCTGTATACCGGCCCAGACCTTCTCGAAAGTCAGGCCCTCTCCCACGTTTTGCGTTGTCCCCATAACTATACCCCTACACTATACTATAGCGCTTTTTTGAGGGTTGGGAAAGCTGCCGGTTTTTACGCTCAATAATTTCGAATTCAAAAAATTATCCGGCTTTTATCGGCCAATTCCAGTTTTTTCAGTGATTTCCCCACCAATAAGGCGGCAATTCTTAAGTTTTGACAACGGTAAAAGGCGCCTCAATAACATTTCTTGCAAGGGCTGGCGGAAGGTCCTCATGACAGACGATCACGGCGCCCCTGGGCCGAGTGCTTTCAGCTGGCATGGGGTTCTTCCGCTAGCCCTCCAGTAACACTTTTAAGGCGCCTTTTGAATGTCTTCATTTGAATTTGGAATTGCCGGCAGGATAGACGACGCCCTTCTCCCTGCCCTGCCTTTTGTAGTAAACTTTTTCAGTGAAAAATTCTTTCTTCCTGGATATGGCGAGTAAGCGCTTTAACCCTGCGGCGGTGCTGGATCTGAGCCGGAGCGGCAAGATTTTGGTTATGAGCGACTTCCACATGGGAGGAGGCAGGGGCGATGATCTTGAATACAACGGGTATCTGGTCCACGGAGCGCTGGATCAGTATTACTTCCCGGACAACTGGAACCTCATCCTGAATGGGGATATTGAGGAACTCCAGCGTTTTAGCCTCAGTTCCATCCGTTCCCGGTGGCCCGAGTTATACCGGCTCTTCGATAAATTTGCCGGACAAAACCGGCTTTACAAGACCCTGGGCAATCACGATGAGTCCCTCCTCTTTGAAAAGGATTACCCCTATCCCCTGTACAACGCGGTACGGATCGAGACCCCTGAAATACCTCTGTTTGTATACCACGGCCACCAGTCTTCCCCGGTGTATACCGATTTCAACAAGATCATCGGGTCCGGGATACGGTACTTTCTCAAGCCCTTTGGTATCAAAAATATCTCTACCGCCCGCAGCCCTCACCGCCGTTTCTTTGTTGAAAAGCAGGCCTATGCCTTTTCTTTGCGGAACCGTTGTATTTCCGTCATTGGCCATACGCACCGGGCGCTTTTTGAGTCCCTGGGCCGGTTTGATTATATCAAATATGAGATTGAGCGGCTCTGCAGGGATTATCCCGCGGCCGGCGATTCCGGCCGGGAACGGATCCGGCAGGAAGTCGGCGCTTTACGTCTTGATTTGAGCAAGCTCCGCCGCCGGGAACGGCGGGACGTACTGCGCCAGAGTTTGTACGGAGACGACGAACTTCCCGTGCCCTGCCTCTTCAATTCCGGTTGCGCTATCGGCAGGCAAGGGTTTAACGCGATTGAGCTGAACGGGGATTCCATTTCTCTGGTGTACTGGTTCATCGAAGGAGCCGGCAAGAAATTCGTCAAACGGGGGTGGTACCCGGTGGAACGGTTCGGGAATACCAATTTCCGGCGGGTGGTACTGAATCAGGACAGGCTGGACTACATCAATGCCCGGATCCAGCTTTTGGGTTAAGTAATTGATATTTGGACCGACATTGTATTAAAATGAGTAGTTCCGGAATGTCAAATTTTGGGACCGGTTCAGAACCCAATATGTTTTTATAGAAGGAAGCCTTTGTGATAGGCCGAGTAATCGTTCTTTTGATTCTTATCCTCGTTATGGGCGGCGGGGGTGTTGTCTGGTTTGATTATCTCAATCTTATTGACGCCAAAACCGTTTTAGCTCCCATTTACCGCTTTATAGGACGGGAGGGCAGGACCCAGCCCGCTTCTGAGGATGATGAGGACCGGTCCCTGGACGCGGAACGGCTCGCCATCAGGCTTGAAGCCCTGGAACTGCGGGCCCTGGAAATGGATAAGCAGGAACAGGGCATAGAAAACCGGCAGGGTGAAATTGAACAGATGGCCCAGGAATTGGAAACCAGGCAAAAAGCGCAGGATGATCGGGAAAATTCATTTATTCAAAAGCTTGAAGACGCCGAGACTAAGGAAAGGAATGTCGAACAAAACGCCCGTCAGCTGACCAACATGCCGCCGGCGCCAGCGGTGGCGATCATTGTCGCGATGGATGATCAGGACGCAATCGATGTTCTCAGGATGACCGACGAGATAGCCCGGCGCGAAGGGAGTAATTCCCTGGTTCCCTACTGGATGTCCCTGATGCCCCCGGAACGGGTGGCGGAACTCCAGCGTAAAATGGTTGCCAGGCCTTCCGGCCTGGACTGATTTCGTCAGAGGCGCCGCCTCTGGCGGGATGAGAATCCGTCCGGTCTTCCGCAGTATGCAATAAGGAGGTCGGGTGGTGACACAATTTACCCCCCAACTAGAGTCATCGAACCCAAGGTTCGGTGGTTTCCCGGGAATACACATGGATGGCCTCTCCCCGGGATTGACGGCGAATTACGGAACCAGCGGGTCTTATGAGACCAGTGGGTCTCAAGAATTTGCCAAACTACTGGATTTAAATCGAATTGAAAATTTAAACTGCCAGGAGCCACGGATTGGCGCGGGATCTAACGGCCCGGGAATTCCCCCAGGGGGAATCAACCGGGAAGATGAGTACCGTCTTTACGATGGCCGTGCTCCTCTGTACTCTCCGCCGCCCCGGGAAGGGGCGAAAATGGAAGCGGTTTCCCAAGAGGGAGAATCTATCGGCAAACAGAGCTCCGGCGAAACCGCGGGTGAAACCGTATTCCGGGAGAGGGCGGAGGAACCGGGCCGCCGCGCTGCGGACCGGAACCCTCCCGGCGCCGGCCGGAACGGCAAAACCCCAAACAATAACGGCCGGGGAACGCCGGCCCTGGCTGAAAACGCCCGGGAAAGGGGAGACGCGGAGGGCGTAAAAAGCGGGGAACTTAAAAGCCTAAAGGAAAACGCCCGGGCCAAGGAAGAAGAAGCGGAAACGGAAG
>JAITNM010000128.1 GCA_031290475.1 Treponema sp.
ACGGCGGGCCCAAATTGAGAGAGATTCTGCTGCGTGAGTTTTACTGCGTTCATAATGTCCTCCTTAACTATGATTCCCGCAGAACCATTTCGGCTTTAAGCCTGAAACATTCATAGGGAAGATCTTTTCCCTCCAGGCGGGTCATTAAACGCCGTGCGGCTAACACGCCAAAAGATTCCATGGGCTGCACTACTGAAGAAATTCTCGGGGTAGTCAATTTAAGCCAGATATCATCATCAAAGGTGATGAGGGAAACTTCCTCGGGGATGCGGATTTTTTTGTCCCGTAAAAGGGAATAGGCCCCAATCGCGGCAAGGCTGTTGCCGCAGAGAACCGCCCGTACCGGAATTTGCAGAAGCTGTTCCATCATTTTATAGGATTCTGTATATTGAAGTTCATTTGCCGCCGCAGAGATGCCGGGCACAGCTTTAATACAATTATCGTCCTCCGGGATATTTGCGTCATGGAGGGCTTTCTTGTAACCGTCAATGCGCTCCTGCATGGTTTTATCAATAGTGGTTCCGCCGTAATAAAGGGTGAGAAATCCTATGCTTCTACAGCCTTTCGAAATAAAATAGTTTGTGGCGGTATAGGCGGCATCGGAATTCGCCAGGAGTATCGTGTCCCCATTGTAATTGACAGGCTGACGATCAACAAAAACTACCGGAAAGCCGGGCCTCAGGATATTCCTTAAGTATTCACAGTTTGGATCCGTGGGGGCAATTATCAGGCCGTCAACACCCCGCAAATACAGGGATTCTACATTATCTATTTCATTTTTCTTATTTTCCGCGGAATCAATCAGCACTAACCGGTAGCCGTAGGCGGACAGCGTTTTTTCGATACCCTTGGCAATATTCACATAAAAATAATTTTCCATATTGGAAACCATAAAACCAATCAATTTGGACTTTCCGCTTCGCAGATTCCGGGCAATCGGGTTTGGTCTGAAATTCAGCGTCCGGATGGCCTGGTCAATACGGCTTGTTACGTCTTCGGAAACAAACCGGGTTCCGTTGAGCATATGGGATACCGAAGTGATAGATACCCCCGCCTGTTGGGCCACATCCTTCATGGTCGGTCTCTTAGCGGTCGCCATTGAGGAAGCAAAACGTTTGCTTTTTTCCGCCATGTCCATACTGTAGCCTCTGTTGGTTAATTTGTCAATAAAAAAGGCTTTATCCGGAGGAATAACTAAACATTTGTTACGTCAAAGGGCGAATTTTTCTCTTTTGGGGCACAAAAAGCTGGCACAAAAAGCTTGACGTATAAGAATTCAGGGGGTAGGATTGGAGAGAAGCAAACGTTTGCGCTAACGATTGCGTCACTTACCGGAGGATACCATGCAATATACTGGGGACATGACGAACAGGCGGATACCGATTCGTGAACAACTGGCGTACTCGGCTATCGAAATCGGCGCGAATCCGATATACACGATTGTACTTTCATTTCTTACCTTCTTCTACACGGATGTGCTGGGCATTAATGCCGGCATTGTGGGTACCATAATTCTTGTCAGCAAGATCTTTGACGGTATCAGCGATATATGGGCGGGTAATATAATAGACCACACCCACAGAAAAAACGGTTCCGCACGTCCCTGGGTTCTATGGTCAGCTATCCCGATGGCCGTATCATATGTGTTTCTTTTCGCCGTACCCAATGTCAACATAGTTGGAAAAATCGTTTACATCTTCGTATCCTACAATTTTGCCATGACCCTGGCGTTCACTTTCTCACAGTGCGCCATTAACTCGCTCCCGATTTTTATGAGCAACGATACCAAGAGCCGGTCTTCCACCTACGCCATCCGGCTGATTGTCGCCGGTTTGGTTCAGGCGGCGCTCTCCTTTGTGTTCCTCAATATCATTAACGCCCTGGGGGGAAATCAATCGGCATGGATAATCCTCGCGGCAATCCTGGGAACTGTTTCCTTCCTCGCGAGCCTTGTTACCTATTTTGGAACCAGGGAATATGTTGCCGCGGCCAAAGACGCAAGCGGGAACGTACCGTTAAAAAAAGCGATCCATGCCCTCCTTCACAACAAGTATTGGTTCATGGTCCTATGTATTATTCTTATCACCGTATTACATCAGGTAGCAACCCTGACTATCGGCGTTTATTACGCGAAATATATTATGCTTAACGAGACCCTGGCAGGTAATCTGATTCTGTTCCACCACGGCGGCGGCGCCGTAGGGATGCTCATAATGCCCTTCCTTTTGCAGAAGGGAGTATCAAAACGTAACGCGACACTGTTCGGCGGGATCGTCATGACCGCCGGTTCTTTGATTTCCGTGCTGTTCGGCGCCGGTACTACGCTGATCATTTCATTGGCCATGCGGGGCTGCGGGTTTGGTATTATTAGCAGCACCTATTTCGGGATGCTGGCGGACACCGTAGAGTACGGTGAATGGAAAACCGGTATCCGCACACAGGCGGTGACGGCCTGCATCGGCGGCGTCGGACAGAAACTCGGCAGCGGCCTGGGTACGGCGGCGTTTGGTTTCGCCCTGGCCTCCTTTGGTTACAATGGACTTGCCGCGGTTCAGCCGGAGGCCGCGATCACGGCAATACGCGTCATGTTCAATGTAGTCCCCCTGTTCCTGTATATAGGGGTAATCGTTTTGATGCTGTTTTATAAACTTGATAAGGAATACCCCAAGATCCAGGAGGAACTGCAAGAGAGGCGCAGGGATGAAAACAATGAATAACAAGGACTATGAAATCGAAGAACTTGCGCCGGGGTTGTTCGCCATAGACGACGATAAAGGAAACTCAACCTATCTGATCGAAGGCAGTGAAAAGGCGTTGGTGATTGATACGGGTATGATGGGAGGGAAAATCATACCCGTGATCTCAAGTCTGACCGGTAAACCGATAGAGCTGGCGCTCACCCATGCCCACGGAGACCACATGTACCATGCCGGGGAGTTCAAAACGGTCTATCTTCATGAAGCGGATATTGCCGCCTGGAGGCCGGCCCTATGCTTGGTGACGCACGCCGGCGAACTCATGTTTGGCGTCTCCATGAAGCGGTACAATACAAAAAGTTTTATTCCCATTACCGGTTCTTTTGAATTTGATCTTGGCGGGAATACCATTAAAACGATTTTGGCAAAAGGGCATACGCCGGGATCCTGCGTCTTTGTTGATGAAAAACATGAAGCAGTATTTATGGGCGACGCGGTGGGTTCCGGGTTGAGCGTATGGCTCTGGTTTCCGGGGTGCTCAAACATTCACGAATATAAAGAAAGCGTTGAAAGCCTGCTTAAAAAACTTGAACCCTACAAGAAATATAAGTTTTTTGGAGGTCATAGAAAACAAACCAGAGAAGGGGAAGCAAACTATCCACTAGACTTTGGCCTGGTTAATGATATGTATACCCTCTGCCGGAAAATACTGAATCATGACATTGCTCCTAAGAAACAAAAGTTTTCTTTTTTTACCATTGATGTATATTCATTCAACGCGGCGACTATCTGGACGAGGGATAAACAGATTTAATCAGCGTGACAGGCCCCAAATTCTTAATCGCCAGAGCTCTGATTTCCGCGGCAAGGTAAAATGAACCGATGCCCAAAACCGGGAGTCCCATTGTTTCTCCCAGGCTTAGGGCTTTTTCAATTGCTTCGCCTGTGTCTTTGATAAATATGAGTTCCGGTTTCTCCCGGCGCTCCTTAATAAGATCGCTAAAGATATTCCGGACCTGTTCAGGATTACTTGCCTTGAAGGCGCCGGGGGTAGTGATAATGATCCGGGAAAAGTTGGGGATCAGGGTTTTTGCCATAGTCACCGCATCCTTCCGGGCCGCGCAGCCAAAGATGAGTATGCCATTCTTCCCGTAAAGGCTCGTGAAGGTTTCGGTGCAGAAGCCGGTGCTCCGGGGGGTGTGGGCGCCGTCGATGATCACCGGCGGCTCTTCCCGGATTCGTTCGAACCGGGCAGGGAGGCGGAAGTCCCTAAGGGCGGAAGTGACCGCCTCCGGGCCGATTTCCGGGAAGGCGGTCTTTACCGCCAGGATAGCCAGGGCCGCGTTTTTTGCTTGGATCTCCCCGGGGGTGGGCAGGGACAGTTTCAGCCCTTCCGGGAAAAAAGCCGCTTTTTTAAATGCCAGAGAAAAGGATGAATGCCGCCGGTCATTGCTGAAATTTTCAATTTGAACCGCTTCGGGGAAGTACACCAGGGGCGCGTTTTTAACCGCCGCGGCTTTTCTGAATATCTCCAGGGTCTCATCTTCCTGCTCCAGGAGGATCAGGGGCCTTTCCCGCTTGATGATTCCCGCCTTTTCACGGGCAATGGCAGTAACGGTTTCTCCCAGAAATTCGGTGTGTTCCAATTCGATGGAGGTGATCACCGAAACCAGAGGATCTACCACATTGGTGGAATCAAGCCGTCCTCCGATACCGGTTTCTACTACCATAACATCGCATTTTGCGATCCGTACGCAGAGAAAAAAGAAGACCGTCAATAACTCAAAAAAAGTCGGCTCTTCGCCCTCGGGGCTTTCAGGATTGAAAAGGGCGTATCCGGGACCGCCGCTTTCAGGGAGGGTCTCCACGATCTTCCGCAGTTCTTCCCCGGCGGCAATGTACACCTCCTCGCCGAAAAACTCGCTGCCCACGGTTATCCTTTCCCGGTATTCCGTTACATGGGGCGAGGTGTACCGGGCCGCTTTCAAGCCCATCCCGGCGAGCATGGCGGTGATCATACCGGTAACCGAACCCTTGCCTTTGGAGCCCGCTATGTGGATCGAAGGCGCGGATCTTTCGGGGTGCCCGGAAAGTTCTACCAGGAGTTCGGTTCGATCCAAACGGAAACTTTTGGTACTTTGCCCCCGCTCAATATTGATAAAAAGAGAAAGCCAGTCAAATACATCGCCGGATGTACTAAAAGATGCGTTGTTCTTCATCAGCGTCGCTCTAAATGTTCAAAGGATTCAGGCTTTTATCCCGGTAACAGAGATCCTGCCGCTCCGCATAAGACCTGCTTTCCCAGAAACGGTTTCCCCCCTCGTTGTTTTTATAGGCTACCAGGGCTATCCTGGTGATCCCTTCGCTTTTAAGGGCCCTCTCCGCCGACTCCGCAAGGGCCGCGCCTATGCCCCCTCCCCGGTATCCCTCTTTTACCGCAGTGTGGTAAATATACCCCCGCCTTCCGTCGTGTCCCGCGAGGATTACGGCGCAAATTCCGCCCTCTTCGGAAAGGGCCACAAAACAGGTACGGGGGTTTCTTTCCAGAAACCGGGCGATCCCCTCCCGGGAATCATCCAGGGAACGCAACCCCATGCCGGTAGCGCCGGTCCAGAGGGCATAAACTTGATCGTAATCATCAATAACCATGGTACGTATGGGGGGCATAGTTTTTATTCCTTGCTTCCTTATGAGCCGCTTTCTCCTCTTTGCAAGGGCTTCCAGAAAATCGGCGGGGGGAGGCGTCTTGCCCGCAATAAAATTTTTGCCGGAAAAATAATTCCCTCCGGAAAGGCCCGGGACTTCCGGTTCATGGTAATCCGCAAGGTTTCCCTGAATATACTTCAAAGCCAGGGCGGCATCCACATGGGCCAGGGCTTTTGCCGGATCCTTCCTGCGCCACTCGGCGTCAATGGCCCGGACCAAAATGGCCTTGGGCCAGCCCTGTTCCGCGGCGTAATCCAGAAGCAGTATTCCTGTCTCAAAGGGAGTATTGGAACGGTCACGGCGGCAGGTTTTCCACCAGGAAAGGGCCAGCCGCTCCGAATCACAGCGGTACTTTTCTATTCCCGAAATGGGAGAGGCGGCAATTTCCGCAAGGGACGCAAAAAGCCGGGCAAGGCCGTAGATGTCCTTGAGGTTATGATCGGATATCTTGAGCAGATCTTCCGTCATTCCGGTCTTAAGAAAATTAAACCAAATATCGGGGGCCTCAGATCCCGGCATATCCCCGCCCCGATCCAGGCCAAGCACATCCTTTTCAATCGCGGCCTGGGCGCAGGAGGGGATCATCCGTTTCCAGAGCCGCCGTGAAGGGTGGAGAAGGTCAACATGATGGTACTCGGGGGGGAAGATGCCGTTAATAAGGCAGCGGTTTTTGAGTATCTCCCCATCAAAGGTCTTGCCGTTATAGGTGACCACAAGAGGCGGCGTTTTACGCTCCCCTTCCCCGGAACGGAAGGGGGCAAGGACGGCTTCCAGGAAATCGGCCTCTCCGGGATAATCCAGAAGCAGGTACTGATCGATGCAAAGCCTAAAACAACGCGCAGTATTACTGTAATGCGTAGTATTGCTGCCGGGAACAAAACGGCCCAGGGCGGCGAGGAATGCCACGGTTCCCGCGGCGGTGGAGAGGCCCGTGGTTTCAAGGTCAAAGAAGAGGAAATCCTCCGGCGCAAGGGGCGTCATTGAGGCCCTGTCCAGGGTAAAACGGAACAGATCAGGCGCCAGCATTCCTAAGGCGGAGGGAAGGGGGGAAGGCAGGGCGCCGGGAAAATCCAGAAACACCCTTCTCCTCCCGGCAAGGTAACCGGCGCTTTCAAAACCGGGAACCGTTGGGGAAGGGCCCGTACCCTGGGGATACGCGGTACCGCCGCTTTCGGCCGGCCGGCCCCGGGGCGCCCGGGCGGGTAATTCCGCAGCCTCCCCCCGCCCCTTCATTTCCCGGATTAATAACAGCCTGTTTTTGAGATTCCGTCCCATTTTTGGTCATTGGCTCCTATTTTAAGGCTTTGAGGAACATCGCGGTTCCCGGCTTGTTACCGCCGGGGCCTACACAGGAAGGACAGCCCCCTTTGCACGGGCAGTCCGAAACAGAACGGTATATGACCCTGAAGAGCTCGGAAGTCCTCCGGGCAAGGGCTTCGGAAAGACCGGTACCGCCGGGGTACTTATCGTAAATGTAGAGGACCGGGGCGCCGAAATGAGGGTCCCGGACCCGTTCCGCAATGCCCAGATCCCTGGGATCGCAGAGGAGGAAGATGGGGGCGATGAGCTTTATTAAAGTACCCGTCCCGGAAAGCACGGAACCCGTATCTTCTTCATCCAGGCCCGCAAGGAGCTTTCCCGCAACAGTCCCGGGGCCAAAACGCAGGGCCAGGGAGCGGGTCTGCATTTCCTCCTCGGGGAGATCGATCTCGCCGTAACCGATGTTCTCATGGGTGTGGAAGCGGATCTTCTTGAACTTTGCCGCCTGGCTTCGCACCAAAACATCGCAGAGGGAACCTTCCGCCCTGAGGGTTTCTTCGGATCCCGGGACAACCGGCGCATCCCCTCTATCTGATGAGTAGCAATACTGTTCATCCTCACTGAGCACCTTGATGTCGGTCTTTACAAGGCCGTCGGTAAAATAATTCAGCTCCGATTCCCGGACCAGGCACTTCCGGTTTTCAATATCCAGGGATTCTACCAGGTACTGCCTCCCCCGGTGGATGTAGACGGCGTTTTTAAAGATGAGCTCCTTGGCGCTGGGCCTGTCCATTTCGCCTATGACCGCGTTTCTGCCCCCGGTCGCATCCAGGATAACCACATTGTCCGCCGAGGCTGAACGGAGGCTTATCCCTTCCGCGGGAAAGGAACGCTCGGCCCAGTACCAGCGCCCCGCAGTATGGCGAAGGATACCCGCTTCCTCAAGGTACGACAGTACTTCTGTCACCTGCTTTCCAAATGGATCAGCATCCAGCGGAAGGCCGGAGTTTGCCCCGGGCAAATTCCCATCATCCCTGAAGGGGAGCTCGAAACAGGCGCACTTTACATGATCCGTCAGGATATAGGGATTGTCGGGATCCACGCGGCCTTCCTCGGCGCTTTTGCGGAAAAACCAGTCGCTTTCATTCATGATGAACTGATCCAGGGGCGAGGAGGATGCCACGAACACCGATACGGAGGTTCCGCCCCGGCGGCCTGCCCTGCCCGATTGCTGCCAAAAGGAGTTAAAAGAACCGGGGAAGCCCGCCACCACCGAGGCGTCAAGTCCGCCTATATCAATGCCCAGTTCCAGGGCATTGGTGGACACCACCCCCTGAATACTCCCCTCCCTGAGGCCCCGCTCTATCTCACGGCGCTCGTTGGGAAGGAACCCGCCCCGGTAGGCCTCCACCCGTATCCGGGAATTTTCGGTAAAAATGTTGGACAGATCCTGGTTCACATAGGAGGCAACAACTTCGGTCTTAACCCGGGAATGGGCAAAAAGAATCGTTTTGATCCCCGCCTTCAAGAAGGCCAGCATCCAGCGGCGGCTTTCGGTAACAACACTGCGCCTTATACCCTGCACCGCGTCAAGGAGGGGCGGGTTGTAGAGGATGACCCGCTTCTCCCCCCGGGGAGCGCCGTTTTTGTCCACCAGCGCTACCCTTTCGCCGATGAGGGTCTCCGCCAGTTCCCCGGGGTTGGCGATGGTGGCGGAACAGAGGATGAAAACGGGACGGGCGCCGTAAAATGAGGCGATCCGGCGGAGGCGGCGCAGCACATTGGCCACATGGCTTCCAAAAACCCCCCGGTACGCGTGGGCTTCGTCCACAACCACGTATTTTAAATTCGAAAAAAATTTGATCCACCTGGGGTGATTGGGAAGCACCCCGGCGTGGAGCATATCAGGATTTGAGATGATGATGCGCCCCGAATCCCTGGCCGCCACCCTGAGGCTGTCCGGGGTATCCCCATCGTAGGTGGCGACCTTAACCGGTAAGCCCAGAAAGTTCTCCGCCGAAGGCGCCGCCAAGGGCGCCGCCTCCGGCACAGCGCCGGTATCCGGCGAGGTCCTGGGGGCCGGCTCTGTTCCGGGCCCTACAATCCCGTTCAGTTCGGACTGCTGATCCTGGGAGAGGGCCTTGGTGGGAAAGAGGTAGAGGGCCCGGGCCTTTTCGTCCCGGAGCAGGGTCTGGAGGACCGGGAGGTTATAGCAAAGGGTCTTCCCCGACGCGGTGGGGGTCACTACCACGACATGGTTACCGGCCTGTACCGCGTCCCAAACGTCCTTCTGGTGGGAGTAAATCTGAGTGATGCCCCGGCGCCGGAGGGCTTCTCCGATACGGCCGTCCAAATCCGCCGGGAAGGGGACGTAAATTCCCTCCCGGGAGGGAATAAGCCGGTCTTCCACAATGTTATCCGCAAAGGAAGGATCGGAGACTATTTTATCAATCAGCCCTTTATCACTCATGAGAGCTATTTTATCCAAAAAAACCTACTCTGAAAATACCTCTTCTTTCCCATTTTTATTGGACAGATCGGCTTTTACCTTTTATAGTTATAGACGGAGGTAAATCATGGCCGAGGTTCTGTCTATAGTATTGGGTGGTGGAAAAGGAACCCGCTTGTTTCCCTTAACCCAAGCCCGCGCTAAGCCGGCCGTCCCTTTTGGGGGTAAATTCCGGTTAGTGGATATCCCTATCTCGAACTGTATTAACGCAAGACTCCGGCAGATCTACATCTTAACCCAGTTTAATTCAGCCTCGCTCCATTTGCACCTTTCCCAGACCTATAACTTTGACTTTTTCTCAAAAGGATTCGTAGAAATCCTCGCCGCGGAGCAGACCTTTGAACATTCCGGGTGGTACGAAGGGACAGCCGACGCGGTGAGGAAAAACTTTATACACTTCAGAACCCAGAATCCGGATTACTATGTCATCCTCTCAGGAGACCAGCTCTACCGCATGGATCTCCAGGAGTTCTTAAAACAGCACCGGGACTCGGGGGCGGCGATTACCATTGCCTGTACTACGGTCTCCCGGGAAGAAGCAAACCAATTGGGGATCCTCAAGGCAAACAAAAAGGGTGAGATTACCGAATTTTTGGAAAAACCCGGACCTACCAAAGACATTGCCGATTTCAAAGCCCCCCCGGAACTCAAAAATGAAAAGATCAAGGGGGACGCGTTCCTGGCTTCCATGGGCATCTATATTTTTAACGCCGCCGCCATGGAAAGCTGCCTGGCCAACGAATACACCGATTTCGGGAAAGAAATTATCCCCATGGCCATCAATACCCTGAAAGTAAACGCCTATCTCTTCGACGGCTACTGGGAGGATATCGGGACTATTAAAAATTTCTACGAAGCGAACCTTGACCTTACCTCCCTGCGTCCCAAATTTGACTTCTACGATGAAGAAAAGCCGATTTACACCCACATACGCAGCCTTCCGCCGTCAAAGATGAATTTCAGCAATATGAACCAGTCCATCGCTTCCGAAGGATGCATTATCACCAACGCGGCGATCACGAATTCCATCGTTGGGATCAGAACCATCATTGAATCCGGCGCGAGCCTCAACGGGGTGGTCTGTATGGGAGCGGACTATTACGAGTCGGAGATTCAAAAGCAGCAAAACGCCGAAGCCAGGGTTCCCAACGTGGGCATAGGCCGGGGTACCATTGTCAAAGGGGCGATCATCGACAAGAACGCGTGCATCGGAGAAGGCTGCAGAATCGGTATTGACGACCTTAACCGCACCGACGGTAACTACGGCCACTACCACATTGTGGACGGGATCATCGTCATCCCGAAAAACGCGGTGCTGTACCCGGGAACGGTTATTTGACAAAAAAGCCGGGGGTGGACGGCCCCATGCGCGTTCGTTCACTTAAAAAGAATTTAACCACTGACCTCACGGACGAAGAAGAGATATCTCGAACAAAAAGTCTGTGTGGTTCGTGGTAAATTTTCTTTGTCCTGCCTTGCCATAGGGGCACGGGGACGAGTTCCGGCTGCGTTAGCCGCCCGCATGGACGCAGGTGGGCTTTTATTATTTGGCAATTCCGTTTTCTATACCTCTGGATTTTTTTATGTCTATAGCGCCATCACTTAAAAAAATAACTTTTTTGGCATATTCCAGTATTTCATCATCGTTGGTAGAAATAATTATTGTGGCATTTTTTGTTTTGTTAAGGTCTACAAGAATGTGTATGATTTTTTTGCGGTTCCCATTGTTCAGATTTGCGGTTGGTTCATCGGCAATTATTGTAGTGGGCTCTTTAATAATAGTCCGGGCGATAATGACCGTTTGTTTTTGTTCTTTAGTTAATTTCCCGGGTTTCTTAATTTTTCATCCCGAAATATTGTCTCGATAATATCTCTTAGCAGTATTCTATGCTGTCTTTTCGACAGATCCTTTGTATCTACACCGCAAAAAAGTATTTTCCCTTCATCTGGCTTTCCAATACCGCAAAACAGGCGTAATAAAGCGGTTCCGCTGTTCCCGAATGATCCTGTTATAGCAACAAAATCACCATTTTCAATATGGAGATTTATATTCTTTAGTATATGAAGTTTTTTACCATCTTCAAGGCAATACTTGTTTGCATTAACAGCGGTAATAATTTCCATGAATATCTTCCTTTGTTGTGCTTTTTAGATTGAGGCTTATGCTTTCCGGCCCGATAAGATCGAGTAATTTACCGGCTTTATTCTTACTTGGGCCAACAAGAATAAAATCGGCCTTATTAATGGCGGTTTTTTGTATTACTATCTTATCTTTCATGATGTTTCATTCTTATCAATGGCAGTTTTGAGCAAAACTATTTGTTGTTTTGTATTGAATTTAAAACAGTTCATGTTTTTTCTTTAACAATTTCCGCTATGATTAAAGAAGATAGTAAAAATGGGAAGAACAGACATTTTCTTTCCTATTTCTTCCTCAAGAATATTTTTGCCCCAAAACTCATCACCTTAAACCCGAAGGTTTCAAATGTCTTTGACACGGCTGCCAAAGTTTCCCTAATCGGTATGTTTTGTGGGCAGTGTTGTTCGCATTTTCCGCATTTTTTACACAGGCTCGCATAACTTGGCTTGCCGTTGAGCAGGGTACTCATACTGTACTGCAAGCCCGCCTGACTTTTACTTATGGCGTGGCGCGTGTTATATGCCGTGAAACAAGCGGGAATATTCACGCCGTGCGGACAGGGCATACAGTAATGACAGCCCGTGCAATGCACCTTGTACGAGTCGTTAAAAATCTTTT
>JAITNM010000145.1 GCA_031290475.1 Treponema sp.
CGGGCATTAGATACTCCTTTAAAGATTATTCCACAAGTTTGATTTTATTGTCTTGTATCGTACCTGTTGGATTTTCCATAAAATCCAGTATCTGTCCATTTAACGCTCTTTTCGTTTCACGCCAATAAGGCATATACTTATCCATCAGGGATATAAAATATTCATTATGATGCTTCTCAATAAAATGAAGCAGCTCATGTAAAATTACATACTCAAGGCAATCAAGTGTTTTTTTTGCCAATTGCAAATTTAACCATATTTTTCGTTTTGGGATATTGCATGTACCCCAGCGGGTGGTCATATATTTTGTTTGCCAGCCGTCACATTTAAGTCCGGTCTGATATTCCCATTTTGGGACCAGCCTCGTGATTTCACTTTTCAATATGCTTCGATACCATTCCCGTACAAAGTTATCCCGCTGTAGAGCAGTACTTTCTTCTCGGATAGTGAGAATTGCCTTTTCCCTAGAAAGAACCAGTGAGTTCTTCCCAGTTCCGTATTCCACCTGGAGAAAATACTGCTTGCCCCATACATACAAAGTTTCACCGGATATATATTCGCGCTCGGACTGACGGGGCTGCGCCTCGAATTTTTTTACCTGACGTTTAACCCAACTGGACTTGGTTCGCACAAACCTTTCGATGGCTTCATCACTCATATTCAAAGGAGCGGATACGGTAACTTTTCCATTTGGAGGTTTCACATACAAATGCATATTCTTTATTCTTTTTTTGTATATAAAAACTGAAATATCAGAAATCATTATCCGCATCAATATTCCTCTTGTTCGCAAATAATTTTGAATATCCGTTCAACCTCTGATTCGTCATCAAGAATTTTAAACAACTCACGCTTAATATGATTTTCCTTAACCGGGTTGTGCCTGAATCTGTCCTGTTTGCTTTGGATAACGGCTTCATGTAAACGCAGCGCTAATGCTTCATCTTCGCCGCAATTGTCATATAAGGAGCGAAGGGCGCCGCTTTTTCTGATGCTTTCCGGATAGGCATTGTTATCCTCGGGCCTTGTGACATTCCTGACAAGGCTGATGTATTTTTCAAGCAACTGCTCATAGGCAATTACGCCTTCACGGCGTTCTTTGATAAGTTGTTCCAGAATAGCCGACATCCGTTCGTAATATTTTGGATTGATAAGAATTTTCTCAACAACCTTCTTGCGAATATTGTTTTCAATTGCCTCGGCAGCGCTTTCTTTGCTCTCGCCTTTGCTTTTCAGTTTTTCTTCCTGGGCCATGATGAAATCAAGCAGTGTAAAATCATCGAATGCGCCAAGTTTGCGGCTGTCATCGGCAACGATGTAATTATCAATAAGATACCGCATTCCGGGTTCAAATGATTTCAGGTCAATAAAGTCGGCGCTTGCCCGCCCGATGGTATTTTTGAGTGCAATGTAGAAATTTACAGTTTTTGTGATTGCATCCTGCTCATCTGCCGAATACCCCGCAGCATCCATATCCGGTTTTATTTCTGAATATGCACGGATAAGACGATTTACAAGCCGATAAAGCCGTTCACGACTCCGTGCATAAGCCTCATCTTCATTTATATCAATGCCGTTTTCTCCGCAAAAGTAATGTATATAGTCAAGTTCGTCACGAGGAAGATCTACGCCTTCGCAAAGATCTTCAAGTTCTTCAATGGTTTTATCCAGATACTTTTGAGCTTCTTCAAGGCGGTCTTTGATTAGCCCTTTGACATCTTCTTCTTCGTAGCCTTCAAAAGCGCCGGAGGTATATTTGTTCAGGGCATCGGTTAAATCACCAAACAACTGCTTGTAATCTACGATGTAGCCAAAATCTTTTTCTTCACCATCCAAACGGTTGACCCGGCAGATAGCCTGAAACAATCCATGATCGTGCATTGGCTTATCCACATATAGATAGGTACAGTGTGGCGCGTCAAAACCGGTAAGCAGTTTATCGACAACGATGAGCAGCTTCATATTTGCGGGTTCTTCAAGAAATTTCCGTTTGGCCTCCTGCTCAAAGGCCTCTACCTCTTGCCCTCCAAGCATATTCCTATAAATTTCGTATTTCTCAAATGTTTCGGTGTCTTCGTCAGAGCTAACAGTGTCCGTCCGCAAATCGCCTTCACGTAGGATGAGTGATGAGATGATCGCACATTTCTTGAATCCCTTGTATTGAAATATTTCATAATACTTGCAAGCCGCATAGATGGATTCAGCAACCAGAATTGCGTTGCCATTTCCATTCATCAAGCGGCCTTTTGTTTCCATGTCAAAAATAATGTCGCGGGCAATACTCTCAAGCCGCGTGCGTGAACTGAAAACCGTCTGCATATTGCCCCAGACCGATTTCAGTTTTGCCTTTGCGCGAGGTGTCAGCGCCGTGGTCTTTATTTCAAACCAAGCATCTATTTTCTCCTGGGATGTGATATTTTGCGGCACATCCCGGGCTTCATAACGCAGGTCAAGGACAATACCATCCTTCACTCCTTCATCGTATTTATAGGTGTGGATGTATCCGCCAAACACCTCAATACTGGTCGCTTTATCTTTTTTAAGCAGTGGTGTGCCCGTAAAACCAATAAATATAGCATTTGGCAAAATTGCTTTCATAGCTTTGTGTAACTTGCCGGATTGCGTCCGGTGACATTCGTCTACAAATACATGAAATTCACCCTTTGCGGAAAAATCCGGGGGAAAAGTCTTTTTTAATTCCTCAATGTATCTATCGTAATCAAGGCTGGTAATTTCACCTTCACGGTTACCAAATTTGAATATGAGCGAACAGATTAAGCGGTTTTCCCAGGAATTCAGGCGGGTGATTAAATCGGCGCAATCTTTTGTCCGTACAATTTTTTCATCAACGCCAATGTAGGTCTTTTCTATTTGATTGTCCAGTTCTTCACGGTCGGTAATAATCAACACTCTTGATTCAGGATTATTCGCCAGAATCATTTTCGAGAGCCATACCATCGTCAGCGTTTTCCCGCTGCCTTGGGTGTGCCAAATGATGCCGCCCTTCTTACTGGTGATTTTCAGTTGTGCCGCTTTTGTTCCGAAGTATTGATTGTGGCGGCATACTTTCTTTTCCCCTTTATCGTAGATTATAAAGTTATGAATTAAATCCAAAAGGCGGTTCTTCTGAAACATACTGAATAACTGCCAGTCCAGCTTATCAGGCAGTTCTTTACAGGTTTCCAGAATTTCAATCGAATTGGAATCCAGAGAAGCCGGATCGTTTTTCCACTCCATGTAGTATTTCTCATCCGTGCCGATGGTACCATAACGAAGCCCCTCACTCGTATTGCCCGCCATTGTAAACTGAACAGTTGAGAAAAAAGGCAGAATGAAATGTTCACGCTGATTGGTAAGGTTTTGTCTGATTCCGTTTGAAACTGATATGGTACTTTTTTTCAGTTCTATCACGGCAATGGCAATTCCATTGATGTACACCACAATATCGGGGCGCTTTTCACAACCGCCTATAGCCGTAACTTCTTCGGCAACGGCAAATTCATTTTTGTGCGGGTGCTGCCAATCAATAAACAAGACGGTCTTTTCCGGTTCACTGGGATTTTTGCGTACTTTCGCTCCGTATTTAAGGAGAGAATAGACAGCTTTATTTGCGGCATACAGTCCGGACTGCAAGTTTACAGCCTCTTTACGTAGTTTCTCAATGGCGAGGGCTGCCAAGACTTCACTGTAGCCCGACCTGAGCAGAAAGGCTTTCAGGGTTTCTGTTTCAATGTTACTGTTTTCGTATGCTTTGCGATTACCGTAGTATTCATAACCCAATAATGTTTTGTCGCGGAACAGGGATATTACATGGTTTTGAGCGATTCTTTCAGCATCTCCAATTTTTGCCATAGCGTTATTCCCCCTGTCCAAAGAGCGCAATGCCCCATTCAATGGCGCGGGTTATATTTGCGTCAGAGAATAGAGGTCTTGTGAGTTTATCCTTCCATGCGGGAGTCTTTTTTATTACTTCTTTAACCATGAGCATTGTTACAGGACTTCCGGCAAACCGTAACTCCATTATAGCTTTGTCAACGGTGGTCAGCAATTCCAATTCCTCTTTGCGGTTTTTTATATAGCGGAATTGCTCCATCCATTTGAGCGGTTCGTCACCATACCACTGTGCAAAATAGTTCAGAGCTTCCCCGGCATTTTCAGCCACGACGTCACCCTTATATAAACCTACACATTCACGAATATATCTTTTTTTAAGCGCTATCGGCCTGGCCGCCTTATATTTCAAGTCAGGATTATACGGCCCTGCCGCAAATTTCTTATAACCCTTTGCCACACCTTCAATATGGCGGTGGAAAAGATAGGGGAATTTTTGACGATCAAAAGCAGTAAACGGGTATTGCTCTGTACTAAAAGCATTCACAAGAGCAACGAGGATAACAGATTCCCTATAGCCTCCTTTTATTACAGGACCAGTAGTCGCCTCCGGCTTAATCAGACGAATCCGCCCAGTTAAAAGTTCCTGCATCATGCCCCGCTTGATGGAAGTGGCCTTATTCAACTTAACAGTCAGAGCTTCGATTTCCGTGTCCATGTCGGATAGGACGGTAGTGATGGCGGTTTGTTCAGGTAATAGAGGAATTCTTACTTCTATCTCCCCAATAGTCTTACTAGATAAACTCGGCACACCTGAAGCTTCATTATATTTGTTCCAATCAATCATACAGAAGAGATAATATAGATACTTAGCTAAGAAATTATCGTGGATAATTGTATAAAATAGAGTGTCAATTGTCCAAAATGGTTTATCAATGTATTGAGGATTGTCTATCGTACCTTTTCTGCCGACAAGGACAGATGGTCTATCATACAAGTAGCAATTGGTATGTCCCATTTCTCCTCCAGTCCCGAGGATTGGATATTTTCCATCTGGTTTTTCAATTCCTTTTTGATTTTGACCATGGCCTACATCAAGTATTTCTGATAGCTTCCGTTCTATCCACTCCCCATCAAACCCCGGCAATCGCCATTTGCCGGTGAACAGTTCCTGCATTGCGCCCTGTTTAATAGCCTTTTTCTTGGCAATCAGCTTTTCCTGTGCGGCAATGTAACCATCCATATTGGATAAAATTTCGACAATGGCATGCTGTTCGGAAATTGGTGGAAGTAGTATTTCCATATCAGCGATCATATTTCTGCGAATAGAATCCACAGAAGATTTAGCTGTTTGCTTTATTACTTCGTTGATAAAACTGGTGCTAAAATTATAATAAAAGTATTTACCATCTATACCATCAAATTTCGACATGACATAAACACGTTGATGTGCATCGAATTTTCCATTGACGTAATGAAACACTTTGCCTGTCCCAACACCATCACCTGCTGTGAGTACAGCTTCGCAATCATAGTGATAAGTATCAATATACTCAATTTTATGAGAACGAACAAAGAATAAATACCGCCCACTGTCGTCTTTATGCTCTGTATTACGGCTTCCCGTTTCAATGTGCATTAGATTTTTGATTTTTTCTAGTCTCCATCCACTCACCATACAAACCCCATCCTTTCCAGGTGGGATTTCACCTTAACCTCATATTCAGCTGCTCGTTCTGCAACGGCAGGCAAGGTTTCCTCATAGCGTTCGGTCAGTTCAGTCACGCGGCTTGCAATACGGTGCGAAATTGCGCTATATAACGCATCAATGCTTTCGTAAATAGCATGATACCACTTTCTATTGACAAGCAGTTCGAGTATTTCTTTGTCCGTCAGCTTACAGTATTGTTCTTTTGTTTTTTGCTCCAATATCTCTTTTAGCTTTTTTAGCGTCTTTTTCTGTTCGTCAATCTTTGCATTGAGTTCCGCGAGCACTGTCAGTGTTTTGTAGTCCTCGGAACGTCCAGCGGGGACAGGGGCGGTTGCGCGGATTTCCGCAATGCGCACTTTTATACTGCTGGCGTTTATGTTGCCTTTGTCATTTGTAGCCGAAGCACATAGCGGGTAGTCTGTTATATACTGTTCAAGGTCTTTCTTCTTCATCGGAAGCAGTTCAAGCAGCTGGACCAACACCTTGATTTCATCAGTCATGATACCTGCCTGGATTTCTGCAATAGCAGCCTTTAGGGCAGTCACATTTAGGCTTCCGTTGTCTTTCAGCACATCGTTAATAACCGAACCGTCCTCCGCATTCTCTATTATTTCATTCAGTTCGCTCTGCTTTTCCGAAACCAGCGCATCTATTTCATTAATCGCTTTCTGCTCGTCATGGAAAAACGCTTCAACTATAATGCTACGAGGAATCAGCTTGCCCTCCCAGCCGGCAACCTTTTCCTTGCCTTTGTTTTTGCCGGATTCGACTATTTCAATACTATTTTCCGTTTCTCGCGCAGATTTGTAGCCGTCCTGGACAATAATAAACACATCGTCCGCCATTACATCCTGCCAATAGGCAAGAAGTACCTGGTAAACGTCATATTTGTCCATCAGGGTGATATGCTGGAATTCTTCAAGAATTGTTTCGGCAAGGCAGCTTATTAACTCCTTGGTCTTCGTTTTTCCGGTTATTTTACGGAGTTTATCGTCTACACGGCTTTGCCATTTTTCAAATGCACTATCTACCCTGTCCGCATAGCGGCTAAATTGGCTATCGGAATAAATGGTATGTCGTATCTTATCTTTACTGACAATGGGCTGGTAAAATCCATCGCGTAAAGGTACAAACAATGTAGATTTTAGATTGTCAAAAACACTCCAGTATGTATTCATTCCATCAATATCATAATCAGGAACACCGCCATGAAGATGAGCTTCAATGCTTTGTAAATCATCAGGTTCGCTGCTATCAATATATCGTGGAATGTTAAGGTTGTAGCTATTTTTGCCGCGTATTTCGTCCATTGGTACAAATCGGGAATATTTTTTATTTGTAGTAATCTGCTGCCTGAACGTAGTAACAATTTTATAAATGTCACGCTCCCGCAGGCGGTTTTTATTCCCGTCTTTGATGAAATCGCGGCTGGCGTCAATCATGAAAATGCCGTCCCGTTCCGCAGCGCCTTCTTTGTCGATGACAATGATGCAGGCGGGGATGCCGGTTCCATAAAAGAGGTTGGCGGGCAGCCCGATAATTCCCTTGATATAACCCCTGTCGATAACGGACTGTCGAATTGCCGCTTCCGCGTTTCCCCGGAATAAAACACCATGCGGGAGTATAACGGCGGCCTTTCCATTGCGTTTGAGAGATTTTAATATATGAAGCAGCCATGCATAGTCGCCGTTTTTCTCCGGAGGCCGCTCTCCATAGCCGTCAAATCGCCCATAGTCTTTTAAGCCGTCAGTCCAGTTTTTTGTAGAAAATGGAGGATTGGCCACAACGAAGTCAAAACGGCGAAGGGTGGTTTTCTCGTCATCGTCCTCAAAATACTGTGGATCAGAAAAAGTGCTATAATTGCCCGCAATTTCTCCTGCTGCCTTGTTATGTAAAACAAGGTTCATTTTTGCAAGACCCGCTGTGGCAATGTCTTTTTCCTGACCATACATGGCAACCTCAAAGGGGGCTTCATCGGCGGCACGGATCAGCAATGAACTCGAACCGCATGCAGGATCGTAGACAGTAGTATCACGTTTCTTAGCCTGGTCTATTCCGATAACTTTTGCCAGAATACGTGACACTTCTGCCGGTGTATAAAATTGTCCTTTGCTTTTGCCGCTTTCGGTTGCAAAGTTACGCATCAGATATTCGTAGGCATCGCCGATGATGTCATCGCCTCCGGCACGGTTATTCTTGAAATTCAGTTCAGGTCTGCGGAAGATGGCGATGAGGCCGCTGAGTTTATCGACCATTTCCTGGCCCTTGCCCAGTTTTGTCTCATCATTAAAGTGAGCGTTGTCAATCACACCCCGGAGATGGTTGGCTTCAGCAAGCTTGGCGATGACTTTATCCATCTTTTCGCCGATATTCTTATCTCCGATAAGGGCAACCATATCGTCAAAACTGCCGCCTTGGGGAACTTTTATATCGGCGTACTTTACCCCCTTGAACATATCGGACACATATTTCACAAAGAGGAGGGTGAGGATATAGTCCTTATATTGGGAGGCATCCATGCCCCCGCGTAATTTATCGCAGCTTGCCCAAAGGGAGCTATACAGTTCAGTTTTCTTTACAGCCAATCTTGTTCCCCTTTATCAGGCCTGCCTGCGGACAGCTCTGGCCTAGGAGTTTGTCGGGCTTTAGCCTATTCCAACCCCAAAAACGTGCGTTTAGCACGTTTTTACTTCTCAAACTCCGTAAGGAGCCCATAAATCGGGATTTTTGCGTTAGTTTTGGTACAAAAATCCACAAGTCCGATAGGCTCCTAGGAACCTTTAAGAATTCCAGCTTCCAGGGCTGTCTTGATCTACTCCTCGATCATGGTAAACAAGGTTTTGGCCTGTTTTTTACTTCGGCAAGGGCCTTCTGGTTATACCTTTCTTCCGGGTAAAGCGGGCAATCCACGTGTTCTCGAAAATTCTCACTAATAATTATACCGCTTAGAGGGGGTAACGGCAAGGAGTCGCAAAAACGATATTAAAGAAGCACTGAATCCTACATGGTCTCCAAAAAGGGTATGCAGATGAGGTTCAGGGCGTCGCGGAGCACTTTTTCTACGGCGCGGGACAGGGCAAGCCGGGCCTTGGCCAACTCTGTTTCTTCGGCATTCAGAATGGGGCAGTCGTGGTAGAAACGGCTGAAACATTTGGAAAGCTCGTAAAGGTAGGCCGCGAGGACCGATGGGTCCATTCTGGCGGCGGCATCCGCCACTGCCTCAGGATACGCGGCGATGGCTTTGAGGAGCTCCCACTCGGCGTCGCCCGAGAGCAGGGCGGGGTTAAACGCAGCGTTACTGCCGCCGATGGCCGCCGGCGCTTTGCGCAGAAGGGCGCTGATCCGGGCGCCCATGTACTGGAGGTAGGGGCCGGTGTTGCCGTTGAAAGAGAGGGATTCTTTCGGATCGAAGAGCATATCTTTTTGGGGGGTCACCTGCAAGAGGTAGTAATGCAATGCTCCCAGGGCGACCTTCTCCGCCACCTCCGCCGGATCGCCCACCGCCTCTTCGCGCTCCTTTTCCCGGATTTCCCCCAGCGCGTCATCCCGGAGGCTGTCGATAAGATCGTCGGCGTCTACCACCGTGCCTTCCCGGCTTTTCATCTTGCCCTCAGGGAGGTTCACCATACCGTAGGAAAGATGGTAGAGATTCTGCGCCCAGTCAAAGCCCAGCTTCTTGAGAATCGTGAAGAGCGCCTGAAAGTGGTACTGCTGCTCGGAACCGACAACATATACGAGCCGGTCAAAAGACCAGTCATGGTGGCGGTAAATAGCGGTGCCGATGTCCTGGGTAATGTAAATTGAGGTGCCGTCTTTGCGGAGGAGCGCCTTTGTATCAAGCTTTTCCGCCGAAAGATCCACCATAACTGCCCCGTCTTCGGCTTTGTAAAAGAGGCCCTTTTCCAGCCCCTTAAGGACCTCGTCCTTTCCGAGGAGGTAGGTTTGGCTTTCAAAGTAATACTGATCAAAGGAGATCCCGGTACGGGCGTAGGTTTCCTTCATGCCCTCTACGGTCCATTTGTTCATCTTCTTCCAGAGTTCTACCGTATCAGGGTCACCGGCTTCCCATTTGCGGAGCATTTCCTGGGCCCGGTTCTGGAGTGGAGCCGCGGCTTCGGCCTCCTTCTTGTCCAGTCCTTTTTCCGTTATCAGCCTTTCTGTCTCTTTTTTAAGATCCCTGCTGAAGCGGACATACCAGTCCCCCACAAAGTGGTCGCTTTTAACGCCCTCAGATTCGGGGGTTTTACCCTCCCCCTGCTCCTTATAGGCCAGCATGGACTTGCAGATATGGATACCCCGATCGTTGATGATGCAAACTTTGCGGACATCCGCCCCGCAGGCCGCCAAAATACGGGAAATACTCTCTCCCAGTACGTCATTCCTGAGGTGGCCCAGGTGGAGGGGCTTATTCGTATTGGGGCTGGAAAACTCCACCATGATCCGGGAACCTGACAGCGTTCCGGGGCGGCCGAAGAGGGGGCTGTCCAGGGCTTGCGAGAGAATTGAGGCCGCGGTTTCGGCGCGGTTGAGGAACACGTTGAGGTAGGGGCCTTTGGCGAGGCAGGTTCCATGGACCGCTTCCGCTTTTTGTATACCT
The DNA here is from genome assembly GCA_031290475.1 of Treponema sp. GTDB lineage: Bacteria > Spirochaetota > Spirochaetia > Treponematales > Breznakiellaceae > JAITNM01. The sequence continues at coordinate 10,140 of JAITNM010000145.1, forward strand.
ACCGGTAGGTATACGCCGCCGGACTCATCCTCCCCGGTAAGCGCGTCCGCGACCATCTGCGCTATTTGGGGCGGACCCTTCCTGAGCAATTTGGCAAAGCCGAACATGGGGAAACCCAGATCGCCGAATTCACTTTGGGGGGGAGTTTCGGCAATTATCCGGGAAGGTTCGACACTTCCCTCCAGACCGGCTTCCCGTAAGATTTTAGTCAAAGCCCGGGCAACCCGGGCCTTCCAAGGGTCCTTGAAATCCTGCATGGGTGTTTCTTATCAAAATTAAGGCGTTTGGTCTATGGGACAATATCGGCAATCAGCAATTCAAAGTTTCAACACAAACATTCAAATGACGCCTTAAAAAATTTACTTGGGGTCTTGTGCAACCTTCGGTTGCTTGGCCGATAAAAAATAGACAGCTTTTTGAATTTGGAATTGCTGAAACCTTCCACCGGCGTGATGACAAGGCCGTTGTTATAGATGATAATCCACATTATGAAAGATCGGTTCAGGAGTTTTAATTCAGGCCGGGCGAACTTCTTCCTGGTAGCCCTTATCACCAGTATGCTTGCCGGGGCGGTACTTAAAATCACCGCTCCGGTGCTGCTCCCCTTTACGATTGCCCTGCTTTTGGCCTTTGTCATGAACCCTATGGTCATTTCCCTGGAAAAACTCCGAATTCCCCGGATTTTTTCGATTTTTTTGGCGGTCGTTTTTATTGTGGCAGGGCTGTCTTTTCTGGGGGCGGTGCTTTTTTCTTCCGCCCGGACCATCCTGACCCTCTATCCAAAATACGAAAACCGCCTGAGCGAGATTTATGCCTGGGTGGCCGGATTTTTTGATCTTTCCTATGATGAACACCTCAGCTTTATCGAAAATATCTGGGCCCAACTGGGTATACGGAGCCGAATCCGGTATATTACCATTTCCCTCTCCAATTCCTTTATCAGTTTTCTGAGGGACGCGATCATGGTGGTCCTGTTTATGGTTTTTTTGCTTATTGAGACAGCGTATTTCAGGGAAAAAATCGATCTTGCCTTTGAGAGTAAACGATCCGAGCGGATCAAGAAGATCGGCGTCGATGTGATGCGCCAGGTAAGCCGGTATCTTTCCCTTAAATTTTTTATATCCCTGACGACCGGCGCCATCGTTGCCTTTGCCCTTGGGCTTGTGGGGCTTGAATTCGCGGTGGTATGGGGGGTTATTCAGTTTATTCTGAATTTTATTCCTAGTATCGGGAGTATCGCCGTCGGGGTGGGGGCCGGCGTGTTCGCCCTGCTTCAGTTTTGGCCGGACCCGGGCCCGGTTACCGTGGTGGTCATTATCATGCTGGGGATGAATATGATCATCGGCAATTTTCTTGAACCGAAGGTCATGGGGGATAACCTGGGGCTTTCCCCTATCGTGGTTCTCTTTGCCCTGATGATCTGGGGCTGGCTCTGGGGTTTTGCCGGGATGATCCTGGCGGTACCCATGATGGTGATCATCAAAATCCTCTGCGAAAATATCCCCTATCTGGAACCGATCTCCATCCTTCTGGGTTCCCGAAGGGCAATGCAGGCGGCCAGGGTGGAAACGGAACGGGAGGATAATCCCCTCAACCCTAAGGCCAAAGAGGAATAAACCGTATACTGAAGTTTTGGAACAGCCTCAATTCCCTTTAAAAATGTCCTAGGAGTTTGTCAGGCTTTAGCCCTTCCAACCCCAAAAACGTGCGTTTAGCACGTTTTTTACCTTACAAACTCCCAAAGGAGCCCAATAATCGGGATTTTTGCGTTAGTTTTGGTGCAAAAATCCACAAGTTTGAGAGGCTCCTAATAGAGCAACCATCCTGGTGTAACTTTGGGCGCCCTCCCGCCGGAAGGAGCCGAGCCGTTCATCGGTAAAGGTACAGTCCCGGCAGACGGCGATGTTCCGCACCCCGGCGTTGGCAAGGAGGCGGGCATTGGCGGCTTGCAGGTTGAGGGAAAAGCCCGGCCCGCCGGGGAGATCGGCCCGTTCGCGTATGACCGGCCCCAGGGGGAACCCGCCGTCTGAGCCACCGAACTCGGCCTCAAAGGAGCGGGCCCGTTCTTCGTCTACCCGGTAGCAGCAGCCCTGGATACAGGGGCCGAGTACGGCGGCCACTTCTTCCGGCCGGGTATGCCGGCGGGCTTGCATGAGGCCCAGGGCCTCAAGGACAATGCCGGTACCCTTCCAGCCCGAATGTACGAGGCCCGAAGCGCCGGTCCGGGTGTCGAAGAGGAACACTGGAAGACAATCCGCTACGGTTACCGATAGGGTTAATCCGGCGTCAGCACCGGTCATACCATCCGCTTCAGGGCCGTTCCGGGGCGAGAGACGGTCAACTTCAACCACGGTACGGGAATGAACCTGGGCGCAGGCGTATACAAGGGCGGGGTCCAGGCCGAGGCTGCGGAAGAGCCGCTCCCGATGGGAATTAGGTTTTTCACCGGAATAGGCATGAAACGCAGTTTCATGTTCGATACACGGTGCGGCCTCCGGCCGCACGAGGTTCAGATTAGCCATGCTGCCCGCAGAACGGGAAGAAATGCCGCAAGAGACGCCGGGAACTTCCCGGCCATCGTAGATAAAGGGAAACCGGGCGAATTGGGGATTAGGGGTGAAATCAAGATTGAAAAAGGAAATGTCCATGGGCAGTACCTAACGTCTCCGGGCAGCGCCGGGCCTCATTGCTTATCACCGGACGTTTCCAGTTCCTCAATAGTTTGCAGGATCCTCTGAGCCTTGTCCAATTTAAGGAGGATGCTGGAAAGACCGTCGATAAATTCGGTCCCCTTTCCCGGCAGCTTAGACAGGTTGGAAAGGGAATCATACCTGCCGGAGGTATCTTTGCCCAAAATGCCGGTAAGGATATTCACCATGCTGACCAAGGCGTGGTGGGAACGGGTAACAATCTCCCCGGCGCTTTCATCAACTTCTTCCTGGATAAGCTGTATCTTGCGCCGCTTTACCGGCAGGGCGGTCATTTCCCCCTTTGCCTGGGTATAGCGTTTTCCCCATTCACCTTTGGGAGAAATGGCCTCGTCAAATTTTTTTATTACATCGTCCAATTTGATAAGTTCATTGTAATTTTCAGTAAATTCGATCTTGTTTTCTTTTTTGTAGAATTCACCGTCGATTAACAGGGGGCGTAAAAGTTGATTACACTCCACCATAAAAGCCGCCCCATGAAAAGTGAGGAGGAAGCAAAGGCTGCTGATCCGGTTGACCGGGAACCCGGCGGGATTTTCCTCGGATTCGCCGTTTTCCAGGGACTTAAGGGGTGTGTCTTTAAAGAAATCCGCATAGGATCGTTCCAGTTCCCTGCGGCGGCGGTTTCCAAAATAGGCAAAAAAACGACTGTCGATAGCGTGCTTCCAGTATTCTTTGTAGAGGAGGTACCAGTCTTCGCCGCCGGAAAGGGACTTGGGGTTCAGGGAACAGTCCCGGGCGGCGCAACGGGTTATGAGGGTAAGGGGAACCCGGCGGTTAAAATCCCTGATGGTGGCAATAGCGGTTTCCGCCCGGGTGAGGAGTTTTTGGATCTCAACATCAATATCCTTCTTGCCTCCCCCCCCCTCTTCCTGGAGGATAAAAACGAAAAGGGATTCCAGCAAGGTCATGGAGGGGATTTCTTTAAGGGAATAGAGGATATTGTTCAGGCTTATCAGGGCATCCCGTACAATTGCTACAGAACAGGCCATGCCGCCAAACTCATTATTCATGGTAAAGGCCAGGATCAGCCGATCGTACAAAAAAGAAGAAAGCTGTTTAAGGCAGAGCAATGCCCGGGCGTCAGCGTACATCACATTCCGCTTTTCCTCGCTTATTCCTGCGGTTACACTTTCCAGTGTCTGTTGGGCGGTCTGGCGCAGGAAAGATTCGGAAAATTCGGGATTATGTTCAAAAATATAATTAGGATCCGTTCCGGTGAATAACCTGGAATGGACATCTTCCATCTCCAAAGAACCCAGAAAGGCGTAGAAGGCGCCTTTATCACGGTTAAACCCCGATTCCAGGGCGGAATAGAAGAACCGGGAGCTCTCCTTAAGTTTGTTCAGGGCTTCGTAGAATTCCGGAAGCAGGAAGCCATGGGGCGCATTGTAAAAACCCGGGGCCTTAGCCGCTACTAACCTGCCGAGTTTCTCAACCTCCCGATCCTCAAAGACCTTTGCAGGGCTTTTAGATTTAAAAAGGGACACTATGTAGAGCCAAATGCGTATATACCAGGGCTGTTTGGCAAAACGCACCTCTATATCTTCAACAACCCTGGAATGCTCGTTTTCCTCGTACAGAGGTTCCTTAGCAATAACCGAATGGCTTTCAAGTTTACTGAGAAGGCTTTTCCGCTCGTCCAGGGACAGGCTTGTAGTCAATTTATTAAAGGTATCGCCTTCTTTCATAATCTAATAATAGGGCGCGGGACAAAGACGGTCAATGTGTCTCTATAGACCGGATCGTGACTTTAATGCGGTATTTGCGTTTAGAAAATCTGTTTTAGCCCCTAGGAGAATCGAACTCCTCTTTTAAGATTGAGAATCTCATGTCCTAACCGATAGACGAAGGGGCCTTAAAATTAAAACCCCTTAACAGGACGGGGTCTTAGTCCTATTGATACACGGCAAATTATCATCTTTTCCCCAGGGAGGATTCGAACCCCCACAAGCAGATCCAGAGTCTACCGTGCTACCATTACACAACCGGGGAGAGCATTCCAACTACCGAAGGTTATTGAACCCTTTCTAGATCCAAATCCTAATAAATGAAGGGGTTTTTGTCAAGGTCCCGCTATAAAGCCTGTAGCAATTCCAAATTCAAACGAAGACATAGAAATTTTGTCTTATTGGTAAGGAAATCACCGAAAAAACGCCATCAAGCGTTTTTCAGCGTGTTCCTAGGGCAATGGCAAGTTCCACCTCGGTGACCGAGGCGCCCAGCCGGGAGGCGATAAGATTTGCGGAAAAGCCCGCCCGGTAAAGTTCGGCTACCTGTTCTGAAAAGGGCAGAGGCTTGGGCTTTACCGGGCGGGAAGAGCGGACGATACGGGGAGAGGCAGGACGGGAGGACTCACCCTGGGGGATGGACCCGAGCCCTACGCCTTTATTGGCAAAGGGAGAGCGGTCCTGGGCCGGGACGGTCTCTTCGGCGGCGTCCGTTGGGGCGCCAACTAACGGCTCTCCGGGCCCGGTCTCCGGTATTACCCTGTTTTGGGTAAAGAGTTCTGCGGGAATGTAGACGGAATTCTCAGGCCCGTTATTGGCGCCGCCTGAGGGGGGGGCTTCTTCGGCGGAGGAGAGTTCCCGGATGGGGCGGGCCTTTCCCGGCCGCCGTCCGTCAGGGGCCAGATCGTTATAGGCGCCGGAACTGCGGGAAGGCGGAGAAGATCCCCGGTCGTAGGCGGCAAAGACCTCTTCCTCGGATCGGCGGCGCTCCAATTCCCGGGCGTAGACAGCGATACGGCGATCGGCGTCTTCCAGAAGGGTACGCAGGGTTTTTACCCTGTCTTCAACCAGATCCACATCCCGGACCGTAGCCTGGTTTATTTCGAGTTTAATATTGTCCGCCTCTTCCCGGAATTCGGCGAGGATCCGTTCCGAACCGGTACGGCGCTTAATGTAGGAACGGAGAAATAAAAAAGAAAAAACAGAAAAAACGAGACTTACGGCAGAAAAAATTAAAGCCAAATTCATAACAGCAATACTACCCGGATACGTCCAGGTTCCTGCCCAGATAAGGATCCCGGATAACAGAAGGATCCTCATCCTCCCCTTCTTCGTTGTCCTCCCCTTCCTTCGTGAGAAATTCCTTCCCATTCCGCCTGCGGGAAGGGCGTTCATTGACACGACCGGCGCCGCCCTGTCCTGTATCCTGGGTTTCGTTGACCGAATGGTCCCGTTGAAGTTCCCGCTGTTCTAAACGGGCGCTTTGTAATGCGGACTGGATCTGATGACCTTCCCGGAGAACGGACTGATCCTTCCCTACTTTATCAATTTGGGTAAACAGGGTCTGCAGATCAATCGGCTGAATTGCCATTGGGCATCTCCAATCCGTCCTCTTCGGGCTCCTCGTATTTCGCCGCCCGAATGAGCCCTTCCTCCAGAACGAAAGTTACCGCCTTGTATTCCGTGCGTACATCTTCTCTCACATCCCGGATAAAAATCCTCACCCCGGGATACACTTTAGAAGCCGCGGAAATCCGCCCGCCGTGATCCTGGCTCAGAATAAGCTCCAGTTTTTCAATCTCATTCCCCAGATTTTTAATGCTGGTCATGACGCCCTGCCGTTTTTCCATCATCTCCTTCATTTCGATTTCTTTTTCCGGGGGCAGGACCTTGCGCTGTTTTTTTATATTGATAAGCGTCTGGAGATCCCGTTGCAGAACCGTAAGTTCATCTTCCAGAGCGGTTCTTTTTCCCGTCAAATCGTCATGCCGCAGCTTGGCTTTAAGATCGTAACCTACTTCACAGATAGTTTCAGTGCCGCTGGTAGGACTGCCAATACTATCCGCGCTGATCTCTTCGGTAGCCCGGAGGTGTCCGCCGACAACATTGGCCCGCTTGCCTTTAACCACAATCCGTTTAAAGGCATCCACCTGGGAGTTAACAATGCCGTCGGAAACCACGACCATATTACCGGCTTCCACATTGGTGTTTTCGATGAATCGGGCCCAGATGGAACGGCCCGCCTTCACTCTCCCTGAACTCTTACCGGCAATGCCCTGGTGCACCGTGATATCCCCTTCGGCTTCCAGGTTTGCCCTTTCCACGAGCCCCCGGATTTCGATATTCCCCGCGGCTTTGACAAAAAAGCCGTCTTCCACATTTCCGCTGATCTCCACGGAGCCCAAAAAATCGATGTTTCCGGTCTTAAGATCCACATTGCCGTTCACCTGGTACACCGACTCTACGTTGATCTTGTCTCCCACGACAATTACCTGGCCGTTCATATCGGCGATGATGGTAACCCCGTCCTCCCCTACATGAACGTTCCTGCCCGTGGGCAGGGGGATGTCCTTGCCGTTGTTGGCGGGAAGGGGCTCCCCGACAAGATTTTTGCCCGGCGTCCCCTTTTCCGCAACGATCTTCTTCGCCAGGGGCTGGCTTTCCACCACGTTCTGAATGATGTTGAGATCCTTGAAATTCACCCTGCCGTTGGCCCCTTCCCGGATCTTCACCTTGGACTGGTTGTTTTCAAAATTGTACTGGATATACGCGTCCCGGCCGTTAATTGCCTTGAGCCCCTCGGCAACCAGCGCGGGTTCCCGGTAAACCGGATGATCCGCGAAATTGGTAATAAATTCCTCATCAATTCCGAAATAAACCCGGTTCTGCTTCAGCAAACTGAGGATCATTTCAGCGGTAATATCAAAACCGCCCTGTCCCGGGGCCTTTATGATGATAAAGGCCTTCATATTCTGCTCGACCACATCCACCTGGGCCGAAACATCATTGGCTATATTATGTTCAAAGACCCCTACCCTGACATATTCCCCATCCATTTCTTTCACCACGTTGGCCGCCAGATCCTCCGGAACTTCTTTGACCATCTTGGCGTTCAAGGCTTTCATGGCAAGGGGGAGGGTGACCCGTTTGCCTTTGCCCACCGGAGCAGTGACCTTGAGCATAGCGCCGTCACTGGTAAGTTTGACAAAAACCTCTCCGTCCTTATCTTCAATAACCGGCTTTTTCTCTTCTTCGAATTCCTCAAAGGATAAATCTTCGTCTTCTTCGTCTTCCTGATCCGCAATCCGCTGGTAGGCCCGGATCTTCCAGTCTTTTTTACCGGTCCCCAAAAAGCCCGCCGAACCCCGTTCGAGCACTTCGTATTCCAAACGCCGGACAGGTACGTCCAAGAGGGTTGCCGCTTCCGCTACCACCGCTTCAATGGTGGGACCAGCAGTTTCTACCGATTGGATGGCTCTGTCCTGATCGAGCTGCTCCTTCATCCTGCGCTGAAGCTGGACAAAATCCACCATAACTAACGGCCTCTTAGTCTATCAGACTATTCCTTTACGGATATTGGTGAGCTTGGCCCGCAGACGGAGTATTGCCTTGGTGTGGAGCTGGGATACCCGGGATTCGGTTACCTCCAGCACCTGGCCGATTTCTTTAAGGGTTAAATCTTCATAGTAATACAAGACTAAAATTTTCTTTTCCTTATCCGGAAGTTCATTAATGGCATTGATGATAATCCGGCGGATCTCGTCTTTTTCAACGATAATATCCGGGTTGAGGCTCGCGGGGGACTCGATACTGGCCTCAATGGTAACCTTGTCGTTATCGTCCCCGGAAAACCACACATCGTTCAGGGACAGGATGGATGTACTGGAAATTTTTATCATGATTTTGGAGAATTCGTCTTCGTCCATGCCTAAGGATGCGGCGATTTCCTGATCCGTGGCCGTCCTGCCCAGTTGGGCTTCCAGGGAACCGATAGCCTCTTCCACTTCCTTGGTCTTCTGGCGAACCGAACGGGGCACCCAGTCAATGGAACGGAGTTCGTCGAAGATCGCCCCCCGGATCCGGGTTACCGCGTATGTTTTGAATTTAACCCCCTTGTCGGGATCAAATTTATCTATCGCATCCAGAAGACCAAAAACACCAAAGCCTACAAGATCGTCAAATTCCACGCTATGGGGCATACCCACCGCAACCTTCCCGGCTACGTACTTAACCAGGGGGGCGTATTGCTTAACAAAGGCCTCCCGGATCTTGAGATCCCTGCTGCGGCGGTACTCAATCCAAAACTCCTCTTCTGTCTTCTGCTCCGGAGAAGAGTCCATTTGACTTTCCCCGAGGACCTTCGCCATAATCATTCCTTTTCATCTCGTTTTAATATGGTCTGTATAGCCTGGGCTACCTGCTTGGGCTGATAATCCCCTTCCAAGCCGGAAGGTTTTTCATCCGGCGAAAAGATAGACGATTCCAGGCTTTGCCCGGAAACCGACAGGGAAAACACATCCTCCGTCGTGCCGCCCTCCGAATCATCCCCCCCATCTTCACCGCTCTGTTCCCGCTCCTGGGTAGATGCCAAAAACGCCTGTGACATGGCCTCAAAATCCGGCAAAACATCCATCGAATTGGAATCCGCCTCGGGAAGGGCGGCTATACCCAAAGAAACCTTAGGCGCCTGGACTTGGGGAGGATTAACTTCCGCGTCCCCATGTCTATTATATCCGGTTTCCTTAATCTGATCCAGAGCCGGGCCTGCAATAGGGAGTCCCGGACGGAACTCCCCACCCCCTGAGCCGCGGTTAAGGTTCCCCAGGCTTTCTCCTGAAAACGCCTCTTCCGAAGGCGCCCCTCCTAACCCGCCTCCGGCAAAAGCGCCGCCGGAACGGTCTTCCCCGTCTAAGCCGGCGGAATAGCCGCTATCGCCAAACCGCTCGGGGCTGAAATCGGGCTGAGCTTCGCCTCCGCCGGAACTGCCCAGGTGTTCAAGCCCAGCCTCATCCCCGAGCAAATTGCCGCTCTCATCCCCTCCTTCGGATATATTTATCCGGGAACCGGGATGATTTTCATTTAAATCAGAACCCATATCCAAAAGTTCGGGAAGAAAACGCCGCACTACCATAAGCAGTATGTTTGACAGAATAAAGAAAAAAATACCGAAGGTAAGGGCCCGGACAATGGCGAAAGCTCCGTTTTTAGTGATCAGTCCGATGATAAGGGAAAGAGCAAAACCAAATACCGCCGCGATACCGCCTAGCTTAAAATTGAGCAAATCCCTTACCGCCTTTAATCATGACCGCGGCCGAATATCCGCTTAAACATATTGGAAAAACCTCCGGAATCCCGAAGATCGCTTTTTTCCATGCGGCCCACAATATGCTGAACGCAGAGAGACGCCTTGCACTTGGGATCAATGACCATAAAGGGCTTTTGCCTGAGCACCGCATGGGATACGGTGATATCGTCATAGATAAAACCGAGGTACTCTACTTTGAGGTTCAAAAACTGTCCCGCGATACTGGTCATCCGGTCGGCCACCTTCTTTGCCTCCGCCACGGTCTTGGCCCGGTTCACCACCAGTTTCAGCCCCATGTTGAGATTGTCAATCTCGGTGGCGATAATCTTTATGATGCCGTACGCGTCGGTGATAGCGGTCGGTTCCGGCGTAGTTACAATTACCGCGTCGTCCGCGGCGGCGATAAAATCCAGAACATTGCTGGAAACGCCTGCGGAAGTATCAATGATGATAATATCCGCATTGGAAAGGGTATTCAATTCTTCAATAAAATTCTGCCGCTCCTCTTCGGTAAGGTTGGCTATTTTGGAAAAACCTGAGGCGCCGGCAACAATGGAAATGCCGTATTCGGTGTCTACCATTATTTCCCGCATGGATTTCTGTTTCCGGATCACATGGTAGAGGTTAAACTTGGGGATCATATTGAGGATGACATTCACATTGGCAAGCCCTAAATCGGCGTCCATGACCACCACTTTTTTTCCAAGCCGGGCGTATGCCAAAGCCATGTTGACCGACATATTGGTCTTCCCAACTCCCCCCTTGCCGCTTGTGACGGTGATGATCCGGGTCTTCTTGCCATCGTTGGCCTTTTCTGTTTTTTCTACGGCATTTTTCTTTCTCATCATTTCCCGTAGTTTTTCTGCCTGATCTTCCATCATTATCTCCATCGGTTTAGTTATACGACGGTGAAACTAATACTGACGATTTAAGTCCATCGTATAAGCTCAGCTTCATCATTGGGAAAGCGTTCTTCGATTTTAAGCCGGTTAATTTTAAAGCCCTCCAGGTTTATAAGGAAACGGAGTACACTCGCCTTCTGGATGTCGTTGGGAACATGCTGCCCTTCGGTTATGTAGGAAAGCTGTTTTCCCCGTTCCGCCAGGGCGCTGATCACATTGCCCAAGGCGAAGGTTTCGTCCATTTTAGTGATAATCACCGACCGGTAACCGAAGGGCTCGAACTGCTTGAGAATTTCCAGAATGTCGCCGGATTTGGTGCTCGCCGCCAGGGCAAGGTGATATTCCGCGGCAGAACCGCAGGCGTCCAGAAGTTCCTTCATCTCCGCCAATTCCACCGAAGCCCGGGGACTCCTTCCCATCGTATCAATAAGGATGAGGTCCGTGCTTTCCGAATTGAGGGCAATGGTTTCCTTGAGTTCCCGGTAGTTTTTTACGCTGGACACGGGAATCCCCATAATGCCGCCGTAGGTCTCGATTTGGTGTTCCGCGCCGATCCGGTACCCGTCAATGGTGATCATCTGTACCGAAAGGGGACGGCGGCCGGAAAATTCGGTGCCGTAGATCGCCGCAAGTTTCGCGATGGTAGTAGTCTTACCCACCCCGGTAGGACCGATGAGGGTAACGATGCGGGGACGGCGCTGGAATTCCTCTTCTTTATGAATACGGATGCTTTCGCCTATCCATTCCAGGACCGTTTCCTGTACCGTGTCGAAATCCTCCAGGGCTTCAAGGGAAAATTCTTTTTTTGCCCGGTCCAGGGTCTCTTTTCTGTAATTAGGGGTAAAATCATTCTGATTGAGGATCGCTTCAAGCCGGACCAGGGTAGGATGATCCTGAAGGACCTGTCTTGTCTTGGCGGGGGCATTGACCTCCTCCATCTGTTTCTTAATATCCTTAACAGTACTCAACACCAGTTCCAGGGTAGGATCGCTTTTCCCCGCGGCGGCGAGAAGCTTTTTCTTTTGTTCTTCAAGATCCTGTCCTTTGAGATCCACCGGCTTCCTGACGCCGGTCTGGTAATTGTAATTATATTTTGGTAAATCGCCGTTGGAAATATAGCCTGAAAGCTCCACCCCTTCCCGGCCAAACAAACCGGGGAGGCCGCGCATACGTACGGTTTTCTGAATCAATACCCGTGCACGATCTCCGTATTTGGAACGGATCTTTTCATAACACTGCTGGTACGTCGGAGCTTCTTCTGTAAACTGTTCCATTTTCAATACCCCTATTAAAGTAGCGGCGCCCTGCCGCGGACGTACATTTTTTCAACTCTCCAGCCGAATCTCACCCACCGCTTCTACGGTAATATCCGATACGATTTCCGGAACCGACAGCACGACCAGCTCAGGCAGCTCCCGTTCGGTAGAAGACTTCACAAGCCGCCGGGCCTGCTCGCTGGAGAGCACCACCGGGAGCCAGCCCTGATCGTGGACCGCCGCCACAGAACGGGACAGGGCCTTTATCCAGGCCCGCTGTAAAGACGGGTCCAGGGCGGAAATCAGCCCGGAGGAAGTTTCCACCCGGCTGTCAATTATTTTCTGCTCCAGGGACTGTTCCAGGGTAAGCACCCTGAGTATCCGGTCATCATCAGCATATTGCAGACAAAGCTGCCGGGCAAGCGCCTGCCGGGCCTTTTCGGTGAGGAAACCCGCATCCTTGGTGACAGGGCCGTAATCCGCCAGGGCTTCCAAAATGGCGACCATGTTACGGATTGACACCCGCTCTTTAAGCAGGGATTGGAGCACCTTTTGTATCTCCCCAAGACTTAAAGACTTCTGCGTCTCTTCAACAACAGCGGGGTATTCTTTCTTGAGGGTATCCAGAATACCCTGAGTATCCTGGCGGCCCAGGATTTCCGCGGCGCAGCGTTTTATGATTTCCGTAAGATGGGTGGCGATAATTGAGGGAGGATCGACCACGGTGTAACCCGCCCGTTCCGCCTGTTCCCGGCTGTCCTCGCCTATCCACACCGCAGGAAGCCCGAAAGCCGGATCCCTGGTCTTTTCCCCGGAGATCTCCTCGGTAACGCCGCCGGGGTTGATGCAGAGATAGTACCCCATGCGTATCTTTCCCCGGCCCACGTCTACACCCTTGATCTTGAAACAGTATTCCGACGGTTCAAGGCGCATATTATCAATAATCCTGATCCGGGGAATCACGAGCCCCAGGTCCAGGGCGGATTCCCGCCGTATCATGTGCACCCGTTCCAGTAGTTCCGCTCCCTTGTCCTTGTCCACCAGGGGGATAAGACCGTAACCCAATTCCAGGGACAGGGGATCCAGGGGCACCACCGGGGACATCTCCCCCGCTTCTTCCTTGGCCTTCTTTGCTTCCCCCGCCCTTGCCGCCGCATCGGCGTAGCTTAACTGTTTCCGCTTTGTCCGGCCGATTCTGAAGGCGGTATACCCCAGAAGGACCGCCATGGGGATAAGCACATACCAGGGGAAGCCCGGTAAAAGGGCAAACAGCGCCAGCACTACTGCGCCAATCCAGAAGATCCGTTCATCCTGCTTAAACTGACCGGCGATTTCTTCACCCATGGGCCCGCTTGTGGCGCTGCGGCTTACGATAATACCGGTGGCGGTGGACACAAGAAGCGCCGGAAACTGGGAGAGGAGCCCGTCGCCAATGGTAAATGAAATATAGGTGCCCAGGGCCTTAGCCATGGGCTCGTGGTGGATGGAAACCCCAACAATGATACCGCCCAGGACGTTGATCACGGTGATAAAGATACCGGCCTTGACGTTTCCGGATACAAACTTGCTGGAACCGTCCATATTACCGTAGAAATCCAATTCCCGCCGGAGTTCCGCCTTTCTCTGCTGAGCCTCTTCTTCGGTAATAGATCCGGTGTTGAACTCGGTTTCAATAGCCATTTGTTTTATCTGCATGGCATCCAACGCAAACCGCGCCGCCACTTCGGCGATACGGGTAGAACCCTTGGTGATCACCAAAAGTTGTACCGCCAGAATTACGACAAAGATGATAGCCCCTACCACAAGCCCTTCGGTGCCTCCGGAACCGACAACAAAGGTTGCAAAGGCCTTGATCATGCGGCCATCAAAAGCCTCACCCTTGGTAAGGATGAGCCTGGTAGAAGAGACATTCAGCGCCAGGCCGAATACGGTTACTACCAGGAGGAGGGTAGGAAAACTGCTGAAATCCGTAGGCTTCTGTATATACATTACCCGGAGCAGGATGAGCAGGGCCAGGACCAGGTTCAGAGCCATGAGCATATCCAGGATTATCGTAGGAAGGGGGACGATCAACATCATCACTATCGCCACCACGCTGAAGGCAATGGCCATACTGATCTGATCCCCGAACATAGCGGTTATTCTGTTGCCGGCCGGGGCTCCTCCGGCCGCGGGCCGGGCAATGTCTGCCATATACGTTACTCCCCTCCCTTGGGAGTTTATCGGGCTTTAGCCCAGTTTAACCCCAAAAACGTGCGTTTAGCACGTTTTTTACCTTGCAAACTCCATAAGGAGCCCATAAATCGGGGATTTTTGCGTCAGTTTTGGTGCAAAAATCCACAAGTCCGACAGGCTCCTAGGGAAGCACTGCTTTATGCAATCGAGCATAAATCAGTGCTACTTTAATGTGGCATTTGCGCAATGAAATGAGCAAATGCATAGGGCAACGCTGATTAGCGTCAAGTTAATCAGCGTTGCCCTAGGCGCCCATCTTTTGGGCATTCCGGCGTTTTTCGTTCAAAGCCATCACCTTACTCAGGACCGTGGCCACCACTTCGTAAAACGCCGCCGGTATAATTTCGCCAATCTCGGTTTCCGCGTACAAGGCCCGGGCCAGGGGCTTGTTTTCCACAATGGGAACCTCGTTTTCCCGGGCAATCTCCTTGATACGCCGGGCCATTTCGTCCTGCCCCTTGGCGGTCACCCGGGGAGCGGGCATGGCTTCCCGGTTATATTCCAGAGCCACGGCGAAGTGGGTCGGGTTTGTCACAACCACATCCGCCTTAGGCACATTAACCATCATGTTTTTTGCCATGAGTTCCTGCATCCGCTGCCTTATCCGGTTGCGGATCTGGGGATCCCCTTCGTACATCTTCCGTTCTTCCTTCACCTCTTCCCGGCTCATCTTCAATGATTCCCGGTGACGCCATCGCTGGAACATATAGTCCGGTATGGAGAGGGCAAGCAGCAGCAGCGCGCAAATAATGAGCATACGGATCGCCAGGGAAGCTATCATCGAAAAAGCCATAAAAAGATCCGCAGTTTGCAGGTTTTTCAGTTCATCAAACCGGGAGCGGATTAGAAAAAAAGCCACGCCGCCTATTATGGCCATCTTGACCAGAGATTTTGCAAAATTGAAAAGTCCGTCTACGGAGAAGAGGGTGCGCTGAAAATACTGGCCGAAATGGGGCACGATTTTTGAGAAATTAGGAACGAGGGGTTTAGTGGTAAACATAAACCCTGTCTGTATCAGGTTGGCAAAGACGGCGGCAACCGTGGAAACCGCCACAATGGGCAGGGTCAGGCGCACAAAATACTCCATAAACGCCTGCATAATGATCCCGTCCTTTGCAGGGTCCAGCTCGACCGCCCGGGTAAAGAAAAAATTGATCATTTCGACAAAGGTCTTCAGTAAATACTGCGCCAGTATCAGTATCGCTACAGCCGGAAAGAGCAGCACGAGCGCCCCTACCAGTTCCTGGCTCTTGGCGACCCGCCCTTCTTCACGGGCCTTGCGGATCTTGTATTCCGAAGGCTCTTCGGTGCGCCCCTCATCTTCCGCCGCAAACCACTGGAGGTCCATATCAAGGGCCGCCAGATATTCCGGCGCTCCGGTCCCGCCGCAAACACCAATTCTAGCAACAGGAAACGGAATTATCTTCTTCACCCCTGGCCTCCTATGGGGAAACCTATCCTGGTGTACAGAATTTCTATACTGCGCCAGCCGAAGTTGACGGCCCGCTCAAAAGCCTCCACCATGAAGGGCATGGTGGAATAGATGAGAAAAAAAGCTATGGTGATGGAAATTGGGAAGCCTTCGGAGAGGATATTGATCTGGGGAGCGGCTTTTGAAATAAGCCCGGTGGTAAGGGAGGTGAGAAACAGGGTCCCCAGAATAGGAAGGCTGATGATAATGGCGTCCAGAAAGAGCCGGGAAAGCCCTCCCAACAGTAATTCTATCACCGTCTCCCTGCCCGCAACCAGGTTCAGGATATTCATGGATTGAATGGAACGCCAGAAACCGCCCAGGAAGAGCATCCTAAAGCCGTCCATGGAGAGAAACACCAGCATTGCTACCAGGTTAAGGTACTGTCCCATGAGGGGGTTTTCCACCTGGGAGAGGGGATCAAAGGTTTCAGAAGCGCCGAACCCCATGGGCAGGGAGAAAAACTGTCCCGCCGTAGAGAAGGCTGAAAAGATGAGGGTAAGGTAGAAACCTAGAATAACGCCGATTAACGCCTCGCCTATCGCCAGAAACACAAAGGAAAGACCGTAATAGCCCACGTTCCACCCCGCAGTAAGGGCGGTAGGAAAACTAGCGTATGCGGCGAAACCAGCCAGGGAAATTTTCGCCACCTGAGGAATGGATTCGGAAGAGAGGAGCGGCGCGGTTTCGATCAGGGCCAGGGCCCGCACGGCGATAAGTAAGAATATCGGCGCGTTTTTGAGAATTTCATTTATGAAAGCGCTCTCTACCATCTAGAATCCCCAACTACCCTCAAGGATTTCGAATCCCCGCCATTTCCGGAATTCTTTCAAAAAGATTCACCGTATAGCCCCCGAGGGAGGTAAACATCCAGCCGCCCAGAAAACCCAACACCAACAGTATTGCGATGATCTTGGGCACAAAAGTCAGGGTCTGTTCCTGAATTGACGTGGTAGCCTGAAAAATCGCCACCACTAATCCTACTACCAGGGCGGAAAAAAGGAGGGGGGCCGCCAGCTTCAATACCTGAAAAATGCCCCCTTGCAGGAGGGTAGTCACTTCGCCAATACTCATCTGTTAAACTCCTATAAAAAGCTCATAAGATATTGCGCAAGCAACACCCTATCTGACAAAAGAACGGACCAGCTGTCCGGTCAAGAGCCCCCAGCCATCCACCAAAACAAAGAGGATAAGCTTGAAGGGCATGGAAATCATCACCGGCGGCAGCATGATCATGCCCATGGACATGAGGGCGCTGGCCACTACCATATCGATCACAATAAAGGGAATAAAGAGCAGTATCCCTATCTTAAAGGCCACCGTAAGTTCGTTCAGAATAAAAGCCGGGATGAGCACATAAGTAGGCACATCCGCCAGGGTATTAGGCTGGGACAAATTCCGCATATTCATGAACATTATGATATTTTCAGGGTTATTGTGCATCTGGCTGTACATAAACATCCGCATGGGTTTCTCGGCTTCCCGGTAAGCAGTCTCCACCGGGATCTGCCCGTCCGCCAGGGGGCGGAATGCCTGGTTATAAATAGTTTCGAAGGTGGGCCACATAACAAAAATCGTGAGAAAGAAGGATATCCCTAAAATCACCTGGTTAGGAGGAACCTGCTGCAGGGATAATGCCCGTTTAACAAAATCCAGAACAATAGAAATTCTGAGAAAACTGGTCATCAGTATGATGATGCTCGGCGCCAGGGAGAGGATGGTAACCAGGAGCAGGAGCTGTACGGAAAATGCAACTTCCTTCCCCGATTCCGGGTTCCGTATTGTCAGATCGATAAAGGGGACCACCGGATCCGCCGGAGGGACGGGGATGTCCATGGTCCCCTGGGTTGACATGTCGGGGAAGGGAAAGGTCTGGGCTTCCGCCGGAGTGGGAAAAACGGAGCATAACAGTACTATGAATGCCGCGGCCAAGGGCGCCGCCCGGAAGAGGGTTCTTTTCATCCTAGAGCCTCTTAAGCCTGTCCCGCTGTTTACGCAGGCTTTCCGCGGAGAAGGGCATTCCGCCGTTTCCCCCGCCGCCTGAAAACCTCCCCGTAAGGCGGCTGAGCATGGACCTGAAGTCCGCAAAACGGGCGACGGTCGCTGCGGCGCCCCGGCGGCTTTCTTCCAGGAGCATGGCGTCGATAGCCTCCTGGTCGGTTATTTCAGAAATAAGGGAAACCCCCCCCTCCCCGGCCCCTACAAGAAAGGCCTTGGTCCCCACGTTTACCACGTACACATAGCGGTTGGAGCCCAGATGGGCGCTGGTAAGTATCTTAAGATGGGGGTTCTTTTCGCTTTGGGGCCTCATAGAACGGCGCAGAAAGAAAACCAGCCCATAAACCGCGGCGGCTACCAGGGCGAGCACCAGGACCATGCGGATCATCAAAAAGATCTGGCTCCCCGATGATTGGGGGGCAATGTCAGGCAAGGCTTCGCCCAGGAGGATCTCTGTTTCCGCGGAACGCTGGGGCGGGATTGCCCCGGTGAGGGCCGGCTCAGGCGCAGAAGGAGCATCCTGAACAGACAAAGCCTGATTTACGTCCCCAGGCGCAACAATTTGAACCCCTTCCTGGGAAACACCATTCCCCGACGAGGAGTCCGCTTCCTGTGCGGCCAAAGACCCTGAATTAAAGAATAGCAGGGCGGCAAAAAATACCGCCAGATTAGCAGTTATGCGATTCAGTTTTTCCCCTCCCAAGTACAAACTGATCCGTTTTACCGGTGATCCTGATAAGATCTGTTTTTATAAGACTACATTAAAGTAACTCAAATTCATTTTATATATACGTTTAAAAAATTGCAAGTACTTGTTGAAAATTTGTTAGCAATTTACAGAAATTAGTTCATATCGCTGAGTCTTTCGTTGGGGGAGACTATTTCCGTAACCCGGACGCCGAAATTTTCATCAATTACCACCACTTCTCCCTTGGCAATGAGCTTGTGGTTCACGAGAATATCCACCGGTTCACCGGCAAGTTTATCCAATTCGATGATCGTTCCTTCACCCATGGAGAGAATTTCCTTGATCAGCTTCCTGGTGCGGCCCAATTCGACGGTCATCTCCATGAAGACGTCCATGATAAGGCCGATATTCGCCTGCTCCTGGGCTGTCGGCGCAGGCGAATTCAGGCTGGGGAACTGAATACTCTGCACATTTGTCGGCATTCCGCCGGGCATTCCACTGCCACCACCCATCATTCCTCCCATACCGGACATTCCGCCCATGGCTCCCATACCGGCGCTGGGCGCGGCTTGATGAACGGCGCCGCCTCCGGAAAGGGCCTTCGCGATATTACCGGTTACCTGGGAGCCGAAAATCTCCCATATTTTGTGAGCGGCCCCGTCTCCCAAATTGAGATCGTAGGCGGCTTCCAGAAAATTACCCCCCGGTAAGGCTGCGGTGGCCTTAGGCACATTGGCCGCCTCCGGAGGACTGGACGCGATTGATTTATTGCCGGTCTTGTTGGTCATATCGGTTATCTGGCTTCCCACGATCTGGGAAACCACTTCTCCGATTACCGACATGGCCATTTCATCAAGCTCAATGTTTTCTTCTTTGTTCATCAGGGCGGCAATGGCCTTAGCGGTAGCTTCCGGCATGAGGAAGAGGTGTTCCCCGGGGAAACCTGAAGTATAATCCGCCTTGATTACGGTTACCGTATCCGGCAGGGTTCCTAAAAAGCCATCCCGGTCCGTCCAGCTCAGTTCCGGGCCCTTTACGGTTACCTGGGCGCCGGTCATGGTAGAAAGGTTGGAGGCTACGCCGCCGGAAGCGCCGGAAAGAAAGGTCTGCATGGCCTTACGATCATCTTCAGAGCCTCCGCCGCCGCCACCGCTGCCGGGACTTGGGGAATCTACACCTGCCAACAGGGCATCAATCTCATCCTGCGAAAGAGCGCCATCGCTCATAATAAATCCTCCCCTTCGTTCGCAAGTTCCGCAAATTCATCCTGCTCAAGCTCCGCGGTTTTCTGTACTATCTGCACCGCTATTTTTTTACCCATTACGCCGGGCCGGCATAAATATTTCTTCTTATTTCCGATGTTCAGTGAGAAGGGATCCCCTACTTTAACGTTGTAGAGGCGTACTACATCCCCCGCCCTGAGGGACAGTACGTCCCGAATAGGCACCTGAATACGTCCAATCTCCGCTACTACACTTACATCGACGGTTGCGAGCTTTTCCTTGAGAATATTCAGGTTTTCCGTGGTAGTGCCCCGGCGTACCGAAGAATACCAGAACTGGGCCGAGAGCTTTCCGATGATTGGTTCTATAGTAAGATAGGGAATACAGAAGTTCATCATCCCTTCAACGTCCCCTACCTTGGTTTCCAGGGTTACGAGGACCACCATTTCCGTGGGGGGCACGATTTGGGCAAATTGGGGGTTGGTATCGATCTGGCCGAGCCGGGGACGTAAGTCGATCACCTGGGCCCAGGCTTCCCGCATGTTCCCCAAAATCCGGACGATGATCCCCTCCATGACCGACTGCTCAATATCCGTAAGTTCGTGCTGGCTCTTGGTTCCCTCCCCGGTACCGCCAAAGAGACGGTCTATAATCGAAAAGGTGATGGCCGGGTCTATTTCCAGAATGGCATTCCCCTTGAGGGGGTCCATATTGATGATTGCCAGGGTGGTGGGGGTGGGTATGGAGCGGATGAACTCTTCGTAGGTGAGCTGATCCACCGACGCTACATGGACGTGAACCATGGAACGGAGATTCGCGGAAAGGGCTGTGGTGGTAAGCCGGGCAAAGGTCTCGTGCATTATGGAGACCGTACGGATCTGTTCTTTGGAGAATTTATCGGGCCGCTTGAAGTCGTAGATCTTGATCTTCCGGGTATCCGCCGCGGGCCTGAAGTCCTCGGGCTCGGTATCCCCGGCATTTATCGCGGTGAGCAGCTGGTCAATCTCATCCTGGGACAGAACTTCGGTCAACCCAATCTCCTAAAAGATTTATTTGAGGGAAAACCTGTTCTGGGTCCAATTTTTCCCTGTTTATATTCATACATGGAAAACCGCCCCGGCGGTTTTCCTAGAGACTTTTGGTACAAAACAAAGTTTTGTACCAAAAGTCTCACATTTCCATAACATCCAACTGCTTGAACAGGATGATCCGGGCGCTGGAAGTATCCAGAATCCTGGTGTTCAGAGCCTCCAGAATCTCCTGCTTGAGCCGGGCTTCATTCTCGGGCTGCAATTCCGCGGCATATTTGCCGCTGAAAAAACTCCGCACAAAATCCTGCAACTCATAGAGCCTGCCGGTCAACTCGGTCTGGGCGTTCTTATCGTTCAAATCATATCCGATAATCATGTCTACCACAACCGAATAGGGGGTTGTATCCTTGGTCCGGGTCCGTACCGGACTAATAGAAGAAAATATCTGAAACTGGGGACGGGTACCCACATACGCCGACGCGGGATCCGCCACAGCGGTCTGACTCTTCCCCCCCTTGCTCATAATATTAAAGGTGATCACCGCCACAGTCACAATAAAAACCAGGGCGCCCAGGCCAATGGCCACAAATTTAAGCAAATTGGGCAATAAAGCGGCTAAGCCGGATGCTTTTTTCTTGGACGATCCTTCTAGTCCTTCTCCACCTTCGTCGCCGAGATCAACAATATCATCAGCGTCACCCATAGCAAAACCTCCGCACTCCTGAAGTCCTTCGGACTTCTAGTCCTTCGGACTTCTAATTTAATGTATATCAAATTCACTCTATTGTAAACAACCATTAATTTTCTAGGAGTTTGTCAATAATGTGTCTACATTATTAACAGACTCTATTTATAATCATCGGCGAAAAAAAATTAAACATTACGGGAGGTTTTAGAGGGGGAGGCGGGCTAAACAAGGTCTGGCTCATTAAAAAAGCGCTAAAAAAACGCTCCATGGCGTTAATCAGCATTTCCCTAAAGGTGGCCGTCGTCCAGGATGACGATGTCTACCCGGCGGTTGTAGGACTGGCCTTCGGGGGTATCGTTTCGGCTTACCGGCATGGTGTGGGCAAAGCCCGCTACCTGGAAGCGGTTTTCATTTACCCCGATGTCGGTAAGGTAATGAAGCACGTTTATGGAACGCTGGGAAGAAAGCTCCCAGTTGGATTCCCAGGGACCGTTGGGGTCCACACCCACATCGTCGGTATGACCTTCGATACGGACCTTCCGGTTTTTAACATCATCCGATTCCAGGAGGGTCCCCAGCCGGAGCAGTATATCCCGGGTCTGTTCAATGTTTATCCGGGCGCTGGCGGGGTTGAAAAAGGCATCGGAAGCCAGGGAAAT
This sequence comes from Treponema sp., assembly GCA_031290475.1. Lineage (GTDB taxonomy): Bacteria > Spirochaetota > Spirochaetia > Treponematales > Breznakiellaceae > JAITNM01. The sequence continues at coordinate 32,034 of JAITNM010000145.1, forward strand.
AACCAGGCCCCGTTCGTCGGAGGTAACCTTTACTTTATTTGAACGCATTTCGTTCTGGAAGAGACTTACCGCCCGTTTCATGGCGGTTCCCATAACCCTGCCCTTGTCCATTGCAGGCAGGGACATGACGGTGTTCCCCAGATCGGCGCTTTTCCCAGCCGAGAGAGTATTACCGCCGGTATTGGCTCCCATACCGATATTGGCAAAGGAAGAGATCATAGCTTCCAGTTGAGAAGGGATAATATCGTCGGGGTTGAACAGGGCGACAAAGAAACAGAGCATCAAGGTAACCATGTCCGAGTAGGTAACGATCCACTCGCCCCCTGCCCCGCCCGCGTCGGGCTTCTTCTTCTTCGCCATTGCAACCTTTACCTTGTGCGGCCATCAGGCCGCACTATTAAATCGAATATGAAACGAAGTTTCATATTAGTCCTTCAGAACTTCCGCTTCAACGGACTTGCGGTCCGCGGGAGTTAAATACGAAAGCAGTTTCATTGCCAGGATACGGGGATTATCCCCCGCCTGGATAGAGAGTACGCCTTCAATTTCCATTTCTTTGACCCTGGATTCCGCGCCGTCGAAGCTTTTCAACTTGCCGGCCCAGGGGATCATCATCAGGTTTGCAACCATGGACCCGTACAGCGTGGTGATAAGCGCGACGGCCATGTTCGGCCCCAGGGCGCTTTTATCTTCCAGGTTTTTCAACATACCGATAAGCCCGATAACCGTACCTAACATTCCCAACCCCGGCGCCAGGGTGCCCCACATATTTACTACAGAAATTTTAGCCACATGCCGTTCCTGCATCTGGTTAAGCTCGGTTTCCATCAGATTACGGATAACTTCCGCGTCCGTTCCGTCAACCACAAGGCGCAGTCCCTTTTTCATAAATTCATCGTCCAGGTCTTCCAATTCTTCTTCCAGCGCCAGAAGTCCTTCACGGCGGGCCTTTTCGGACATGGACATGAGCTTGGTGATGAGCCCCTTCTCGTTGAGCTGGGGGGTCTTCATGGTAAGGCCGATGGTGCCGAATATACCCAGCGCGTCGGACATACTACCAAAGGTAAACAGGCCAAAGTACGACCCGGCCACAACGATGAGTACCGAGGGAATGTCAACATAGGTAAGGACTGAGTTACCCCCGGTCATGATCCCCATTAACACCATGCCAAAACATCCGACCAATCCAATAATGGTTGATAGATTCATGCCTAACCTCTATTCTGTGCGGCTTCTAGCCGCACACTTAAACCGAACATGCTTATTCCTCGTTTTTAAAACCGCCGATACACCGGCGGTATTCCACAATGCGATCAAGAACATCTTCTACTTTTTCCCGTACAATTACATGTTTCCCCGAAAGCATAAGCAGTGTTGTATCCGGCCTGAGTTCTATGGATTCTATCTGATGGGGATTGATGTAGTACTCTTTGCCGTCAAGGCGGGTTACTAATATCATTAACGTCCTCTAAAATTATGTAAAGTGGAAAAATGTGCTCGGGGAATTTTCTTGGGGTCTCCGCAAGAAGTTTACTCAGCACATTTTTCCAAATTTACTTCCTTTTGATACCTAGGGGTTTTAATACTTAGGTATCAATACAACATACATCCTATTATCGTTTCAGGGTCAGCAGTTCCTGCAACAACTGGTCCGCTGTTTGGATAGTTCTGCTGTTTGCCTGGAAACCGCGCTGGGTGACGATCATGTCGGTAAACTGTTCGGCCATGTCCACGTTGGACATTTCCAGGGTGCCGGCAATGATCTTGCCCCGGCCCTGGGTGTTACAGGTTCCCACATTGGCGTTCCCCGAGTTGTTGGACACCACGTAGTTGTTGTCGCCGGATTTTTCCAAACCGCCCTGGTTGGCAAAACTTGCCAGGGCAATCTGGCCCAGGGTACGGGTATTACCGTTGCTGTACACCCCGGTAATAGTGCCGCTCTGGTCGATCTTGAAGTTTTCAAGGTAGCCCATGGTGTAGCCGTCCTGCTGAAAAGCCTTGGTGGTGCTGGATTCCGCGTACTGGGTGATGGTGTTGGTAAGAGCCCCCACCTGCCCCAGGTTGAGTTCGAATTCCTGCCGGACCATTGCGCCATCCGCGCCGGGGGTGGCGTTCTGCACATCAAAGGCTACCCGCATAATTACCGAGCCTTCCTCTGCCGAAGCGTTGCCGGCGGCGTCTACCACGCCGGCCAGGTTCCCCAGGTTGGAGAAGTTCACCGTAAAGGCGCTGCCGTCCCCTGCCGCAGGGGCTCCTTCGCCAAGACCGACGGTAGTGTTGGTGGGTTCGCCGTTTTCCGGGTCCACGATCACCGCGGCATTCCAGGAGTTCTGTTCGCCGGGGATCCTGTTGAATTCCACCCGCAGAGTATGGGTATCCCCAAAACTGTCGTAAACGTTGATCTCCGTGCCCCAGGTGCCTTGCAAAACTTCCGCCTGGTTCGCCCCTTCCGCGATGAAGGGGGTGCGCTTATCCAGGTTACAGGCGAAATTTACCGAAGCAGTGGCCCGGGCGGCGTCTTTGCCGCCTATGGGGATGATAAGGTCTTCGGTGTTCCGGGAGGTGTCCATAACCGGGACGCCGTTCATTTCCCGGGCCATCCAGCCCTGGACCTTCATGCCGTTGCCGGGGTTCACAAAGGTGCCTTCCCGGTCAACGGTAAAATCGCCAGCCCGGGTATAGAAAGCCTTTTCGCCATCCTTGAGGATGAAAAAGCCGGTTCCGGAAATAGCCAGGTCCGTTCCTACCCCGGTGGTCTGGAGGGACCCCTGGGTATGAATCGTGTCGATTGAGGCAATGGACATTCCGAGGCCCACTTCTTTCGGATTTACCCCGCCCACATTTTCCTGGGGCCTCGCAGCGGCATTGAGCTGCTGGTAGAGCATATCCTGAAAACTCACCCGTCCTTTCTTAAAGCCGGTAGTATTAATGTTGGATATATTATTACCGACCACATCCATCCTGGTCTGATGATTCTGCAACCCCGAAACTCCGGAGTATAATGATCGCATCATAGCAGTTTTTCTCCTTATTCCCTAATTTAGAAGGAATTATCGGACCGCAGGTCCGCAACTGTTGTTTTTAACGGTTCAAAAACTTTGATAACCTGTTCCCAGGAATAGTAATTCCCGTTCACCAGTACCTGGGGTACGCCTCCGCCCCGGGTCACCGCGTTCACGGTACCTTGAATAAGATTTTCACCCTCGGTGAGTTCCACCGCCTTTCCCAACGCCGAAGCAGCTTCGCTGCCCTGGATCATATTGGTAAGCCGGTTGAAGTCATTGGCCATACTGGTCATCTGATCCAAGGTTGAAAACTGGGCCATCTGGGCTATGAATTCCTTATCCTCCATGGGAGCGGTAGGATCCTGATAAGAGAGCTGGGTGATCAAAAGTTTTAAAAAATCGTCTTTTCCCAAATTCTGCTGGGGATTTTTCCCCTGGTTAATTTTACTGTTGTGTTCTTTTACGGTCTGGGTAAGATCAAACATATCCTGTGCGCTAAGAACCGATTCCAATGCCATAATAATAACTCCTAACTAAGCGGCGATAGCCGCTACGTTAAATCGAACATTAACACGAAGTGTTAATGATTACTCCTAAACCAAAAAATTGATCTGAGACAGACTCTGACCATAGGCGCCGTTAAACCAGAAAAGCCCGTCAGCATTACTGTTACCGCCATAAGACGCCGCCATCAGGCGTTCGGAAAAGTAGGGGCCCGGCTGCCGGCCGGACGCTTCCTCTCCTTCCCGCTGCCGGCCTTTGCCATCCTGGCCGCCGCCGGACGCTACGGACATCTCCAGGGACGCGCCGTCAAAACCCGAATCCCTAAAGGCCTGTTCCAATGATCCAATTTCCTGCTCAAATGCCCGCAGGGCCTCGTTGCTTTCCACAATGATACGCCCTGCTATCTTGTTTTCGGTCATTTCCAAACGTATCTTTACATTTCCCAGGTGTTCCGGCCTCAGAGAAAGCCTGATGATCCCTTCTCCGCCGTCCTTGAGCATGATCGACGCGTGGCGCACAATGTCGCCGTTTAAATTTTCGTGGAGTTCCCGGGCGAGCATGTTCCGGAAACTTACCTGGGGCCTGTTCTCCCGTTCAAAACTTATTTCCCCTTGGCTGCGGGCCTGGGACTTAAGATCCACGGTGATTTCCGTTTCCCGCCCAAACTTGGGTTCCCGGTCACCGCCGCTCCGGCTGTTTTCCAGAGCCTCCGGGGCGGCCTGTTCATTCCCCTTCCGGGTGGTCCTGAAATCCCGGAGCTCCAGGTTAAGCCTGTCCTTCCGGCGGTCCCCTTTCCTGGTTTCTCCGGTCCTTTCCCCTTCTTCCCGCCTGCCTTCCCCCGAAGGTTTATGACCCTGTTCCCGGGGCTTGGAGGCGAGTACGGCATTGGACGCGGCGGGATTCAGAGGCGCTTCCGCCCCTTCCCCTCCGGCCGGAGAGGCCCTCGGAGCCGGTTCTTCGGCCTTGTTTCCGGCTGATTCGGTTTTCGAAGGGGAGGAGCGGGACAGGGCTTCTTCAGCAGAACCGGCATGGGTTTCCTGAAGGGCCCTTGGGTCCCCGGTCTCTTCGCCGGTACGGGCAAGGAGGGCGCCGCCCTCCGAACCGGAACCTTCCCCGGCCCCGCTTTCCAGGGCCATTTCGTGGAAATCTTCGCCGGTATTAGCCGCCTCGTCCGGACTTCCGGTAAGTACGGTTTTTTCGGGGATTTGAAGTTCCGCCGCAAGAAGAAGTTCAGCGGCTTCCGTTTCCGCTTCTTCTTCCTTGGCCCGGGCGTTTTCCTTTAGGCTTTTAAGTTCCCCGCTTTTTACGCCCTCCGCGTCTCCCCTTTCCCGGGCGTTTTCAGCCAGGGCCGGCGTT
>JAITNM010000185.1 GCA_031290475.1 Treponema sp.
GCGTCGCCAAAGATCATGCCGAAGAAAATAACAAAGAAGAACAGGAACCAGGGCGAAATATCCACTTCGTTATAACCCGGCGTAACTTCAAGGAAACCGGTAAGGGGATAAATGAGGGATGCCAGCGCGTTGTTCTTAAGCTTGGTGGGCACCTGATCATCAAGGCCCGGATCATCGGCAAGAAGCGCCCAGTTGTTTTCCACCGCGGCCCGTTTCAGGAACCCTACATCCTCCTGGGGCACAAAGCCGGTAATCCAGGAAAGGGCGTACTCGCTGGGGACATCTTCCACTACTTCCAGGGCCGCCCGGGCGCTTTCAAATTCGATATTCCGCTGAATGTCCGCCATGTCGTTTTGAAGAACCGGCATACGATCCGCAAAGGAGGCAAACTTCTTGTCTATGGCTTCAATTTTGGCAGGCAGTTCCGCCGTTTCGGCGTCTATTTCCCCCAGGGATTTCTCGGGCAGACTGAAGGGCGAGAGACCGGGTATTTCCTTGTCCAGTACCAGAAGGTACACGGCGATCTTGTCCTGACCCATGATGGTATAACGGGTTTCTTCGGGAATATCCTTAAAGGTATTGGGGCTGAGTTCGTAAAGGTATAAAACAATGCCGGAAGCGGCAAGGTCCTTTACCGCCCGGGGATCAAAATTACCCCAGTTTTGGATGCGTTTGCGTTCCCGGCCCAGGAATGCAAGCCTGTCTTCCAGGATCTTTTTTTCCTTTCCCAGGCTGAGTAAGAGATCAATAAGGTCCGGCCGCCCAAAGGCGTTGACTGCGTCCAGGGAATAGGGCTCCGTTTCGGCGTTCGCAGCATCACTGTCGCGCCTGCCCTGCCGGCGTCCTGCCGCCGGCTCTCCGGAAGCGGGGGCAGCGGGCTCCTTCTTGGAGGCCTTGAAAGGCCGGATAAGGGACATGGCGTTATCCCCCCGGTTCTTCTGTTCAAGGGCCTTGGCAAGGGCCTCGGAAGCAACGCTTCGCCTTTCAAGGTGAAGCACCCCGATTTCCCGCAGTTTCGACAGGGCCGCATCCTGGGCTTTGTCCTGGATAACAAGCGCTACCTTTTTCATGGGTACAATCATGGAGTTACCCTCCATGTTCGATTTAACGGCGCGACCATTCGGCCGCGCAATAGTAAGGTTATCATGGAGTTACCCTCCATGTTCGATTTAACGGCGCGACCATTCGGTCGCGCAATAGTAAAGTTATCATCTACCACCTCCCTGGGCAGCCGCCCGGGCCAGACCGCGCTTGGCGATCTTTCCCCGGACTACCGCGGAAGTCTGCTGATCCCCCAGGTAAACGCCTATCTTTTTAATATTCCCCCTGGTTTCGGGGATCTTGATCTTCTCAAAGAGATTCACCCGCTGGGTAGTAATCCTGAGCTCATGATCCAGCCTGCGGCGCTGTTCTTCCACTACCTCGGTTTCAAGGTCTACGAGGAACGCCTGTTTGAGTTTTTCCACCGCCAGGTCGAGCCAGAGGGGCGTGCGGGCCAAATCATAGGGAGCGGTCTTAAATTCAGCGCCCTCGAATATGGGGATAGCCACACCGGCAATGTTTCCCTGGGAAGTCTTTATTTGGGTAATGCTGAGTATATCGGGGGTAAAGATTCCCTTCTCCCCGAATACCCCTACCCACTTCTTAAAAGACTCATCCAACAGTTCCCGTTCTTCCCGGAGCTCTTTTATTCTCAGTTCAGTTGTCCGGATCTCGCCCTGGAGCTGCTGTTTTTTCAGCATCAGGGTAGGAAGGTACCGCCGGTACATTTTCAGGGAGTCTTTCTGTTTCTTAAGCTCGTTTTTTGTCAGCTTAATTTTTGCCATGTTTCTTAGTTAGAAGAAAGGAGTTAGGAGGGAGGAGTTAGGAATGCGTTACCACTCTTCACTACTCGCTCTTCACTACTCGCTCTTCACCCCTCCCTTCCTTTGGGCCAGAACTTTTCGATAAGTTCGGTCCGCAGTCCCGTTTCTTCGGGGCTGAAACATTCGGCCAGAATTTCCCAGCCCAGGTCCAACGCCCGTTCCAGGGGAATATTTACCGAGAGATCCATCATTTCTTTTTCGAACATGGTCCCGTATTTAAGGAGCTTGTCATCCCAGGCGGTCATGATAAAGCCCATGGCCTTTTTTTCCAGGGTATCCTTGTAGGCGGAGTAGAGTTTGATCATACCGTCCATGAGGGTCCGGTGATCGGCCCTGGTCTTGCCGTTTACCTGCTGCTTTAGACGGGACAGGGACCCGAAGGGCTCAATGCGGCCGTTCTTCAAATAGTACTGGCCTTCGGTGATGTACCCCGTATTATCCGGTACCGGGTGGGTAACGTCGTCACCGGGCATGGTGGTTACCCCCAGGATAGTAATACTGCCGGCGGTCTCGAAATCTACGGCCTTTTCGTAACGGCTCGCAAGCTGGGAGTAAAGGTCGCCGGGGTAACCTCGGTTACTGGGAACCTGTTCCTGAATGATCGAAATTTCCTTCATGGCATCGGCAAAGTTGGTCATGTCCGTGAGCAGCACCAGCACGTCTTTTCCGGCAAGGGCGAACTGTTCCGCCACTGCCAGGGACATATCGGGGATCATGAGACACTCTACCGTCGGGTCCGATGCGGTATGCACAAACATGACGGTTCTCGAAAGGGCCCCCCCTTCTTCCAGGGTGTCCTTGAAGAAGAGGTAGTCGTCGTATTTTAGGCCCATACCGCCTAAAACGATAACGTCAACCTCGGCCTGCATGGCGATACGGGCCAGCAGATCGTTGTAGGGTTCCCCGGAAACTGAGAATATGGGCAGCTTCTGGGAGACTACCAGGGTGTTGAAGAGGTCGATCATGGGGATTCCGGTACGTATCATCTTACGGGGGATGATACGCTGGGCGGGGTTGACCGATGGGCCGCCAATGGAGATGAGGTTCTCGTGGAGGCCCGGCCCCTTGTCGCGGGGATTTCCGGAACCGGAGAACACCCGGCCCATGAGGTTTTCCGAAAAGGACACCTGCATAGGGCGCCCTAAAAAGCGGACCGTATCCCCGGTGGAAATACCCCGGCCGCCGGCAAATACCTGGAGGGATACCAGGTCATTTTCCAGCCGGTTCACTTCCGCCAGGGAGGTGCCGAACACGGTATCCACTTCCGCCAGGTCTCCGTAACGGATCCCATCGGCCTTTACCGTGATAACGCTTCCGGTTATTGATTCAATTTTGCTGTATACCTTTTTCATGGTTCCACCTGTTATTAGGCAATTATTTTTTGAGCCGCCGGATCCTGGCCTTCGGCCTTAGCGCTCACCGCGTCTTTTACTTCTTTTTCCAGAATGGTAAAGCGTTCGCTTTGCCATTCCGATCCGTTATAGTCCAGAAAACGCTGTCTGAGCCGGTTAAACCAGCTTCTCGCTTCGTTCTTGTCCGGAAAGCTGAACTTAGACGCCATGATATTGAGGAGTATGGTAAATACGTGTCCCTGCCGTTCGGGGCTTACCGCCGCGTCTACCGCGTCAAAGGAGTTCTGCTGGAAGTACACCGAGTCGATGAGTTCACCCTTAAGGTAAATAACATAGTCGTCGATGCTGGTTCCTTCCTCGCCCACGACCTTCATCATCTGTTCAACCTCGGCGCCGCGCCGCAAAAAGCTGTGGGCGTAGGCGACCTTTTCCGCCGGGATAATGCCGGCGTATTTTGACCAGGAATCCAGGGGGTGTATGGCGGGGAACTTACGGGCGTCCGAGCGTTCCCGGGAAAGGCCGTGAAAGGCGCCCACTACTTTCAGCGTCGCCTGGGTTACGGGCTCTTCAAAGTTACCGCCCGCGGGGGATACCGTACCGCCTATGGTTACAGACCCGATACTGCCGTCCCTGAGGCGCACAATACCCGCCCGTTCGTAGAAGCTTGCGATGGTGGATTCCAGGTACGCCGGAAACGCTTCTTCACCGGGGATCTCTTCCAGGCGCCCTGACATTTCACGCATGGCCTGGGCCCAGCGGCTGGTCGAGTCCGCCAGGAGCAGCACGTTGAGGCCCATCTGCCGGTAGTACTCGGCCAGGGTTACCGCGGTGTATACCGAAGCTTCCCGGGCCGCAACAGGCATGGAAGAGGTATTACAAATAATAACGGTCCGTTCCATGAGGGAGCGGCCTGTTTTTGGATCCGTTAATTCGGGGAATTCCTTGAGGGTTTCCACAACTTCACCGGCCCGTTCACCGCACGCGGCGAGGATCACGATGTCCACATCCGCATGACGGCTCGTAATTTGCTGCAAGACGGTCTTGCCCGCGCCGAAGGGGCCGGGGATACAGTAGGTACCGCCCCGGGCTACGGGGAAGAAAGTGTCGATAAGCCGGACACGGGTAACCATGGGCTCGGCGGGCTTGAGCCGCTCTTCGTAACAGTCCACCGGGCGCTTTACCGGCCAACGGAAGGAAAGGGAAACGGGGACGGTATTACCCTTCTCGTCTTTCAGTTCGGCGATGGTATCCCGGATTTTATAGGAACCGGCGTCTTTTATTGAAGCTACGGTATAGGTTCCGTAGAGGCCGAAGGGAACCATGATGCGGTGGGTAAAAGCGCCCTCGGGAACCGTGCCCAGGGTATCGGCCCGTTCCACCGTATCCCCCACTTTAGCAACAGGACTGAAGTCCCACGCGCTGTCTTTGGACAGGGCGTCAAGGTAGACTCCCCGTTCCAGGAAGTAACCCGCCGCTTCGGCAAGCTGGGGCAGGGGGTTCTGAAGGCCGTCGTATACCTGCCCAAGAAGGCCGGGCCCTACTTCCACCGCCAGCATATCCCCGGTAAACTCCGCTACATCGCCAATGGAGATGCCCTTGGTGATTTCAAACACCTGGAGCTGGGAAACATCACCCCTGATACGGATGACTTCGCTTTTAAGCTGTTTTTCTCCAACCTTGACATAGCCCACTTCGTTCATGGACACCGCGCCGTCAAAGCGGACGCTCACCATATTGCCGTTTACGGCTACTACACTGCCTTTTGTTCCGGTCATTTCGGTTCTCCCACGGGCAATTCGCCCGACTGTGCACGTTCCAGAATGGAAGCGTAAAGTGATTTATATTCTGCGAATCCTACTTCTTCTTTAAATGCCCCGTACCGTTCCAGGATGAGCAGCTTAAGCAGATACGCGTAAATCGTATTCCGGCTGAAATAATCGATCCCTTCAAGGTATTCAATTGCGTTCCACCGCGCCTTGTCCAGGAAGATCTCCGCCTCCAGGGGCGATTCCGCCGTGGCGCCGGCTTTCAAAGCCACGGCCGCCGCGTCCGCGGGGTGAACAGGCGGCTCCACAGGAGCGTCGCTTTCACGCCTGAGCCGCTGCGCCCTGGTTCTGGCCAGGTTAAGCCTGAGGGCCCTTTCCCATTCCCGCCACCGGTCGATAAAGCCGCAGCCTGCGGGAGCGGCGCTTTCCCCATAGGCAGGGCCGGACTTGTCCGGTTCGCCCGGGTCCAGGCTCAGGAGGTCAAGCAGGGCGGAATCTTCGCCGTTAAGCAGATTTTTTGCCAAATCTCGGAAAGCGGCCGAACTCATGGGCGCGCTTTGACCGTAGACAAGGCTGGGAAGCTGGGCTATTAAATAGTAATAAGAACCCACTGCTTATATTCCCTTGGACTCGGTTTTAAGGATGTCCGCCAACCGGGGGTTGAGATAGGCCGAAAGGAGTTCGGCCACCGATTCGGCGGAAAAGTCGTAATAGGCAGATCCGTCTTTGTTGGCGATCCTGAAACCCGCCCCAAGGTTCCGGTCTGATTTCAATTCAAGGCCCTTTTTCAGTTCCCCGGCAAGTTTTTCCTGGAAGAAGGATTCAAGCTTCTTCAGTTGGGCTTCGGGGAGTATGAGCGCCAGGGAATCGCTGCCCTTTGCGGCCCAACTCTTGAGGAGTTCCGGCAACGCCGCTTTTAAGGCATCGTCGCTGTAGGCTACGGTAAGCTCCTGGGCGGTGATCTTATCCAATACGGCCTGAATTTCCGTTTTGAAGGCCAGCACCAAGTTCCGGGACGCCTGTCCCACCGCCGCGACGCCGGCCTTTTCAAACCGTTCGGCGTCAAGTTTGGCTTTGGCCACAATAGACTCCGCTTCCCGGCGGGCGTTTTCCACAATACGCGCAGCTTCTCCCTGGGCTTGGCTTTTAAGCTGTGAAGCTTCCACCGAAGCGGAATCAATTCCGTCTTTTCTGATCTTATCAATCAATTCCTGAAGTTGGATCTCCATAGGCTCCTCTTAATGTATAATAATATCCTTTAACTGATGTCTGGGGTGCAAAGAATTTCAAAAGCAAGGCTCTGAAACCTTTCCAGTAGAAAGTATAATCGGCGGACAATAAATTATCAAATCTTTTTTCAAAAATTCGAAAAAAAACGAAGCCTTTTCAGATAAATCGTTTTGAAAAGACCGCATGTCTTACCAATCTCCTATAAAAAATAGCGCCGCCCCTCACTCTTCATACGCCGGACGCGGCGGAGGCTACCAGTCAAAGGAAAATACGGCTTTTTCGTGATAATCCCTGTCAGGACCGAAGATGGCGGGGGGAAATTCCTGCCTGTTCGGAGAGTCGGGGAAATGCTGGGTTTCCAGGCAGAAGCCCGTATGCCTGCCATACACCGAGCCGGGTTTTCCCGGCTGGCCGGTGAGAAAATTCCCGGTGTAGAACTGGAAACCCGGCTGGGTGGTAAAGAGGCGGAGCCTCCTGCCGGAGCTTTCCTCGGTGACTTCCGCGCAGGGCCGGAGGGTCCCCCTCCCCCCGTCCAGGACAAAGCAGTGGTCATAACCGCCCCCCGCGGCGGCAAAATCCTGCTTGAAGAGCTTGGCCCGGGTAAAGTCAAAGGGGGTGCCCTGAACCGGGAGGAGTTTCCCGGTGGGGATCAGGCTGGAATCCACCTCTATGTAGCAAGAGGCATAGAACAGGGCCTTATGGGAGAGTACGTCTCCGTTCCCTTCCCCGGCAAGGTTGAAGTAGGTATGGTTGGTAAGGTTCACCGGACAGGGCCGATCCACCACGGCCTGGTAATCGGCGATGATCTCATTGGCCTTCGTAAGGCCGTAACTTACTATCGCCCGCAGGTTCCCCGGATACCCCTCGTCCCCGTCGGGGCTTTCCAGTTCCAGACGGAGGAAGACCCCGTCCTTCTCCTCGTAGGCTTCAGCCTTCCAGAGAAGCTTATCAAAGCCCCGGCGGCCCCCATGGAGGGTATGGGCGCCGTCATTTTTATACAGTTGGTATGTTTTACCATCCAGGGAAAAGGCGCCGTTCCCGATACGGTTTCCAAAACGGCCGATGGTGGAACCGAAAAAGGTATTGTTATGAACATAGCCGTCCAGGGTAGCATACCCTAAAAGGATATCGTCCCGTTTTCCCGTCTTTGACGGCACTTCCAGGGAAACCCAGGTCCCGCCCAAAGTGGTGATGGATAGAGACAAATCCCCGGCCTGAAGGGTATAGAGAAAGGCTTTTTTACCGTTTCCAAGAACGCCGAAGGTTTTTTTCCTGATTTTCATGAGCCGCTCCTTGACTAATTCTACCATATTTAAGGGAGAATAGCAAATGCAGGGTGATTATGCTACTATACGGCGGAGGCTCGTACACTGTGGGAATATTTGACCGCCTGGGAGATGTAATCAAAAGCTACTTGAACAATGATGACAGCGCCCTATTCGGGAAGCAGGCCGGGCATTCAGGGGATGATGATTTAAAGGATGCTTTTGAGGAGTTGGATGAATTTTTATCCGGCAATCAGGGCAAAAGCGGAACGGGGGAAGCGGGCCGGAACGCCGGCGCACAGGGCGGTTCCGGCACCGCCGCCGGGGGCGCAGGGGATCAGGGCCGGGGGAAGGGCCCGTTTTCAGGCGGGGATGCCCAAAAGCGGGGCAGGATACCGCCGGAAACGCTGCGCCGGGATTTTGCGGAACTGGGG
>JAITNM010000190.1 GCA_031290475.1 Treponema sp.
CTGCCCCGCCAAAGACACCGGCTGGCGGAAAATATTGGCGCCATGGTGGAACGGGAGCTGCTCACTGAGGAGATCCTGCGCGCCCGGCTCCGGCGGGAGGACGTACGGGCCGGCCTCGCCCAATCCATCGCGGCGTACACCGCCTCATACGCGGGCTTATCCCTCAGGGAAATATTGGGAGGCGAACGGAGCGCGGCGCTGGAACAAAAAATGAGCGGCATACTGACCGGAGAACTGCGCCGAAACGCTGAAAAAATTTCATCCCTGGCGGAACAGTTTCTGGAAGAGGCATATCCCCGCCTTACCGTATCGTTCATCAATTGCCTGGAACGGCCGGAGATCCGGCAGCAGATGGAAATTCATGGCCGTATATTTCTCAACAACGCCATGCTGAAACTAAATGTGTTACAGCGTTTTTTTATTTCGGCGGGGCAATACGATAAAACCATCCATGAGCGCATGGGCGAAATTGTTACCGACTTTATCCGCCAGCTTAAGGAGCTTCTGGAAGATCCGGACATACGCCGGAAGCTCACTGCCTTTGCCGGCAGCCTGATTCAGAGCCGGCTTTCAGAAGAACAGGGCGTTGAAATTATAAACCGTTTTATAAGGCGCTTTATTTCCACCTTCCTCGATCGGCCTTTGGGAGAAATCCTCCTGTTCTTCTCAGACGGTGAAAAAGAAAAACTGGATCTCCTGATCCGGGACAAACTGCTCAGTCTGGCGGAAGAGCAGACCGGGGCGGCGCTAAAGGCGATCAACGTACGGGCTCTGGTTTCAGAGCGCGTTGATTCCCTGGACATGCTTTCGGTGGAACGCATAGTATTGGATGTAATGGCCAGCCAGCTCAAATGGATCAATTTTTTCGGCGCAATTCTGGGCGCCCTTATCGGTACATTTCAGGCATTACTCAGCTGGTTCTCAAAATAAAAAAAATATTTTTTTAATCAAAGCAAAATTACGCTCCTGTACCGTATAGGGGTCAGGAGGAACTTTTATGAAAAAGCTTCTGTTTATTCTTATACCTGTACTGCTTTTTGCCAGTTGTATTGACACACTGTCGCCCCCGGGGAACGAACCGGATGAGGAATTTCCGGATATTCCGGAATCCATACCGGACAATGACAGCGATGAGGACCAGGAACCTCAGACAAAGGGTAAGGCAATAATCGAACTTGTTACAGACAAGGCAGGTGAAAACTTGCTTCCCCGGGAATGGAAAGTTGTCCGTTATTCACTAAATTTTATCAATGAAGCCGGAGAAAGCGCGCCTGCTGTAGACCTTGAAGGGGAAACATTCGAATATGCCGCCGAGTTGGAAGGCGGGCTCTGGACCGTCAGCGCCCTGGGTTTTATTGCCGCCGAAGGGGGAGGGGAGCCTATCCCTGCGGCCGAGGGCAGTGCGGAGATAGACGTTACTGAGGGGGAAACTGTATTAGCCAGAATACCTCTGGCCTGGATGAGCCGGGGAGGGGGAGATACTACCGGGACCTTTTCCTTTGCGGTGGAATTTCCCAACAACCGGATCAAAACCGCGATGCTCACCCTCTCCCGTGCGGGGGATGAGGAGCAATATGGATACATGGAAACCATCGATCTAAAAAAAATCCACCAGTCCAATAAAAGCGAAGGGGTCCTCAACCTGCCTTCCGGTACATACAGGATGGAATTGTTCATGAGCGGCCTTTTTTACTATCTGGCATGTACCAAGGATCTCTACATCTATCCCGATATGGAAAGCGATGATCTGGGTTATCATTTTGACGATAATGATTTCCCCGAGCCGGTAGAATTATCCGGAGCGGCGGCGCTCAGGACTTACCTTGATTCCCTTCCGGAAAACAGTGAAAACGATCCCTATCTTATACGTCTCAGCGGCATCGATCTTTCATCTCCCGATACATCGGGGGATACACTGCGTACCCTTTATGATAGTCTTACCCGTTTCGCCGCGCTGGACCTCAGCGACTGTACCGGAACAGAGCTCCCATCTATCACCGTTACCGCGGCGCCGAACAAAAAGCATTTGGCCGCCCTTATACTTCCCGAATCTGTCGCCGCCCTCAGCCGTAACTGTTTCGTTGGCTGTACCAATCTGGTTACTGCGGAATTTCCCGGTGTTGCCTTCATCGGCAGAGGGGCCTTCGCAGACTGCGCCACCCTGGAGCGGATTTTTCTGCCCCGGCTTGAAACGCTGGAAGACGGAACATCTTCCGCCCAAGGGGTCTTTTGCCGCAATACCGCCCTTACCCAGGTCTGGCTCCCGGAGGCTCGTAATATAGGGGCCTATGCCTTCAATGGCTGTTCCGCCCTGGCAGGACTTTCCCTGCCGGCGGCGGAAACCTTGGGAGCCTATGCTCTGAAAGGCTGCCTTGCCCTGGTCTCAGTTAATATACCCAGGGTGCATACCACAGGGTCCCAAGCCTTCCACGGCTGCGACAGCCTGGTTTCTCTTACGCTTCCCTCGCTCCGTACTATGGGCAACCAGGGCTTCTATAGCTGCGACAGCCTGTCCGGTCTGTCCCTTCCCTCGGTAACGTCCATCGGTAAACAAAGCTTTTACGGCTGTCCCGTCCTTAAAAGCATTACTCTGGGGGAAAACCCGCCGGTGTTTGACGGGGGCGCGATTTTCTCCAAGGGTAAGCCCTCGGAAGCCATCAATGTTCCTGCCGCCGCCCTGGATGCGTATATGACCACAGGACTGGAAGAATGGACGGATCTGCTCAAAGAAAAATTAAAACCTTTGATAACGCTATAGATAAATAGAACTCTTTAAGATATATTTTTTCCGGGAGGAAACATGGCAAAGAACGAAGAAAAACCCAGGGTTAATCCATTGGCAACCAATGAAGAAAA
>JAITNM010000192.1 GCA_031290475.1 Treponema sp.
TTTTTCGCTCACCGCCTGAAGCCCCACCGCGGCGCCGCCTATGTTCACCTGCCTGAGCCGTTCCTCGGCCTTGTAGAGCCGCCACCGGTCACGGGCAATGGCCTGGGCGTAGGCGCCGAACTCTTCCCCCAGGGTGACAGGCACCGCATCCATAAGCTCCGTGCGGCCCAGTTTTTTTATCCCCGCGAATTCGGTTTCTTTTTTTTGCAGCGCCTCCTGGAGCCTGGCGCACTCTCCGCTTACTTCCCGCAGTAATTCTACCGCCGCAATCCTCAGGGCCGTCGGGTACACATCATTTGTGGACTGACCCCGGTTTACATCATCCAGGGGGTGAACAGCGCCGTAATCGCCGCTTTCCTTCCCCAAAATGGCAAGGGCAAGATTTGCGAGAACCTCGTTCACATTCATGTTGAGGGAGGTCCCCGCCCCGCCCTGGAGCGCGTCAACAATAAACTGGCCGGTAAGCGTCCCTCCGTCCGTCAGATCCAGGTCAGCAGTAATTCTGTCGCAGGCTTCCGTTACGGCCCGGTAGACTTCCTGCTTTACTCCGAGTTTCCCCCAGGTGAGGGCGGCGGCTTTCTTTACCGTCACCATAGCCCGGATAAGCCGCCTGTGTACGCTCTTGTAATTCAGGGAAAAATTATCCTGAGCCCGGAGACTCTGTAAGCCGTAGAGGGCGTCATCGGGCAATTCGGCCTCGCCCAGACCATCACGTTCTTTGCGCATAGCCGCCTCCTGAGGCCCCGTTAAAACCCGGCGGGTTTACCGGTTCTAATTCCGCGAGGATGTGGGGGAACATAGAGATACTGCGTTTCAGAATGCCCTGGGTATAGGCGATGAGGATACCGTAGTTGGTCATGGGAATACCCTGATCTTCGGCGCATTTCTGGCGGTATTTCATTTCCCGTTCGTTGAGCATACAGCCCCCGCAATGCACAATAAGGCTGTAGGGGGCAAGATCCTCGGGAAACTCCACCCCCGAGCTATGGACAAACTCAGGCGCTTTCCCCGTATAGTTTCTGATCCACCGGGGAAGCTTGACCGTGCCGATGTCATCGCACTGGCGGTGGTGGGTACATCCCTCGGAAATGAGGATACGGTCGCCATCCCTGATCCGTTCCAGGGCCGCCACCCCCCGGACGGTTTGCGGCAGGGAGCCTTTGTAGCGGGCAAAGAGGATGGAGAAACTGGTGAGGGGTATGCCGGGCGGCGTATCGGCGGAAACCTTGGCAAAGACCTGGCTGTCGGTGATCACGAGCCGGGGTTTCTTGCCCAGGGCCTCCAGGATTTCCCGAAGCTCGAATTCCTTTACCACAACCGCGGCGGCATCGGCTTCCAGAATGTCCCGGATGGTCTGTTGCTGGGGGAGGATCAGCCTTCCCTTGGGAGCGGCCTTGTCCACCGGAACCACCAGTACCACAAAATCTCCGGGACTGATAAGGTCCGCCACAATTTTAAGCTTGGGATCATCGGTGTGTGACAGTACCGCTATCTTCTCCTTGAGGGCCTCAATATTCTCCCCTGTTTTGGCGCTCACAAAAATCTGGTTCTCCCCGGCGCCATTGCGCCGGGCCTGTGCCCCGGACGGCCCTGCCCGCAACGCCGGCAGTAAATCGCTTTTATTATACGCCACGATATAATTAACGTTCTTTTCTTTAAAAAGGCGGATAAGTTCCTCATCAATTTCAGTGATGCCCGTCACGGCATCCGCCACGAGGACCGCGGCATCGGTCTTGTTCAGGACCTGTTTGGCCTTGCGGACCCTTTGTTCCCCAAGACCGCCTGCATCGTCAATCCCCGGCGTATCGATGATCAGTACCGGGCCCAGGGGAAGCAGTTCCATGGCCTTGTACACCGGGTCGGTGGTTGTACCCTTAACCTCGGAAACAATGGAGATTTCCTGTCCTGTGACGGCGTTTACCAGGCTCGACTTCCCCGCATTCCGCCGGCCGAAAAAACCGATATGGCGCCGGTTTGCCTGGGGCGTATCATTCAGTCCCATACTCTAAAATATACACATTTTACCTTGAACAAAAATAGGCCCAAGTTACCCAGCCCCGGGAGAATTATTTTATCTATTGTATCATTATAACACATAAGAAAAGTCAAAATGATACACATGGGTAAAAATGACACATCAATACGGAACCGGCCTTTTGTGTATCAACCCGGTTTCCGGTAAGACAGAACTCCGCATCGGCCATAATAACCGTAATTCATTATATTACAATGAATTACCGATTTTAAAATCATGATCGCTACAATAGCTCGATTCTTGTCAAACTTGGCACGGCATTTGCATATATAAAGGTGTAGGGTTAAAAACCTACAACAACGACAGTAGTTGTAAGGAACTGCGGCTTGTAGAGCTGAGTTCCGGCGGGGCCTTCAGCCGGTCAGGCGGAAGTCCCCGGGCGCCGCGGCCGGTAAACGGCGCGGAAAAATCAAGCAGCGGACCGAGGAGGTCCGCCGGGCTTTAGTCAGCCGGACTTTAGTCCGCTAATACCAGGAGGTATTAAAATGAAAGCAGTAACATTGTATCGCCCCTTAACCATCGAGAAGGCCCTTGAGGACTTTGACCGGTACATGGATTCCTTTTTCGGGGAATCCCCCCTGACCCCCGCCTATAAGGCGAATTTCCTTCCCGCAGTGGATATTCGGGAAAACGAAGGTTCCTATGAGCTGGAAGCCGAACTCCCCGGCTTTGACGAGAAGAATATCCAGGTCCATGTGGACGGCGGGGTGCTCACCATCGAATCCAGGCAGGAAGAGGAGTCCGATAGGAACGTTTCCCCCAAGAAAGACAAAAACGGGGAATCCAAGTACCTCATCCGGGAACGGAGAAACGCTTCCTTCAGCCGGGCCTTTAAGCTGCCGGAAAACGCCGACGCCAACGCTATCAACGCGGTGTTCAAAAACGGCATCCTGATCCTGGACATCAAGAAAAGCCCGGAAGCCCGGAAAAAAGTCATCGAAATCGGTGTGAATCGCGGTTAAGTAACCAGTTACATCATCGTAGCCCCCGGAACCTCGGGGGCTTAACAACACTAAAACTGCCTGATGGGGCGGACTTGTTTCATCGGCGGGAAAGAAAGGCATTTTTGATATGAGGCGCCTATTCCGCTGGTCAGCCTCATATCCACCGCATACGCGTGGTTTGCATCAATATCCGTTGAACTCCAGTATTCCGAATATAAATATGTTGTTGATAATCCGAGAGCAGTTTTGTAGGCGTACATTTGCTCCAGTTCTTCCTTACTGGGCAGATACCAATCGCTCTTCCCACCTCCGCTATAAGTATAGCATTGATAGGCGGCAGACGCGGAATCAATAAGAGTAGCTGTGCGAATTGTCTCAGTATTTGCCTTACCTGCGCCGATAGCGCTGCTGGTTCCTATATGGGTTACCCAAATAGAAGCCGCCCATAAAGAAGCGCTTGCATCAGCCGGGGCCGCTTCCAGGTATCGCCAACCATCGCTGTAGTACCCCTTGTCATAGAATATTATACCCGTACCGGGGCCTGCAGCGCCTAAAGTAAAGCTTCCGACCATAACCGTTAAGGTGTAGTTCTCGCTATACCCGGCCGCCGCATTTACGGTAATGGGAAAATTTACGGCGTCTCCCAACGCAAAAGGACCGGTTTTGGTTGCGGTTCGCTGTCCGTCTCCACTAACGGCGGAGTCTCCTCCCGTAATGGTAACTTCCGCATCCGCCACCATTGGAACCGCTGTCGCCGTAAAGGATGGTACTAAAGTGCTGGGAACCTCAACGGTGTATGAATTTGCTGTGGCAAGGGCGGGATAGTCTGTTCCGCCCCAGTTCACCGTAACAGCGGAGAGGCTGGTATTCATAAAGACCATATCAATATTGACGCTTTGGCTCTGCCCTGCGGTAACCGTTATTTGTTTGCTCCCGCTTCCTATATAAATTTGATTTGGAGGGAGATGGGCTTCTACCAAAATAATCCAGGCCCCCGGGCTAAGACTGATGGTGGAACTTGTTCTTCCGCCCGTCAGAACCTGGCTTTCCGTTTGTCCTTCGCCGGTGGAGCTAATGACATATTCCAGTTGGGACAGAAGGCTTGATGGAATGGCTGACCGTGCGTCAGCGCTGTCCGAACCAATATGTATGGTAACATTGCCCCCAGACAGTTCCGACTGCCCCAGAAAAAAATCACAGGCTGCAAAAAGGCCCAGCGCTGTTATGCTGCCGGCGAGGCAGATACATTTTCTCAATATATTCTTCATTTCATTGTTCCTTATCTTAATTCCAGTTAAGGCTGTAATCTACATCCACCTTGTCCGGCAAGGCGGCCGGCGTTACGGTCATATTCTCCACTGTTGCTGTGGTCATGGCCGGAGCCAGGGCCGTCCGGGTCTGTTCCATCATTCCCGCAGTCCTGCCTGTTTCCGGGTCAGAGATTGACGAATGCCCGGCCCGCACATACACCGCGAGCCCATCACTCCCGGTAAAACGGACTACCCCCTCATCAACCCACAGATTTACTCCGTCAAAGTCAAAGGAGGTTCCCCGCACCGATGCGGTTACCGAGGGACTCCGCACGGTAAAATCTATCTTGCCCCCTCTGGGTGGAGTTACCTCCGCCCGGACTCTTCCGGACTGTAGGTAAAGATGCACTTCCTCATTTCCCAGTCTATTTTGCAGTTCCTCCAGACTTAACCGGGTTAAAGGGCGTACGGTAAGTGTTGAATTACCCAGAACGATCAGGGCCGTACTCTTGAATCCCGTTGAGATCTCGGTATCCCCGCTTATCCGTTGGCCCGTTTCCGCCGGCGTCCATGCCGAACCCAGCGCCCGTACTTCTACTGTTCCGGTAAACTCCCGAATAAACGCCTCACCGGTTTCCTGGGCAACCACAAACCCTGCGATCGCCAGCAAAAATAAGACCGCTGAAATTTTCATAAACTACCCCTTTAAAAAGATAAAATTACCCCCATCGCAAACTTCCACAAGTTTGGCGCGTCCGAATCAAAAACATTTCCCAAGCCGGGGAAGAACACACCGGCCCCCGCCGTTACCGCAATATCAGATGTGGGCGCCCATACCAGTGAACCGTATAGTTCCCCGCCCAAAAAACGGGAACTTGAAGGAGCGTACCCTGTTCCAGCCATAGTTTCCCCGTCTGTCCTGATAAAATAAGTCCCCTCAAGAGAAGACGAAAAAGTTTTGAGAAACCGTACCGTATATTTTCCTTTTATGGGCATCAACGCCGATAGCGGAGGGCTAAACACTTCCCCTTGGGCAATGGAAGTAACGGGCATAAAAGCGCCGATATTTTTATTCACCCTTCCGCTGGACCAGCGGATCTCCCCCTGAATCATATCCTGCCAGTCCCCCGGCGCTTCCCAATCTATTCCGGCCGCGATGGCAAAATTGGCAATTACATCATCCTGATTTTCCCGAAGAGCGAAAACACCGGTACCCGTCATGGCAAGGTTGTCCAGGAGAGACATAGTATAGTGGGCCGTGAGGTATTGGGAATGGAGGAACTCTTCATTATCGGACTTCGGGTTTACATCAAATTGAGAAAGACCGTTCAAGACTAAGGAAGACCGGGGCGTTAGTGCAGGAAATTCCGCCCCTACCGAAAGGAGAATCCGCCGGGAAGCAAAGTAAGTATCGGAAAGAGTATACTGTTCTGCATCCCTCGAAGTCATCACAATCTTGGCCGTTTCCTTATACAAGAGCCCTGTGTAAAAAGTCCCTGTAGTAAGCCGGACCTTTCCCCCCAACGCCACACTTCCCATAGCGCCGTCAAACAGTCCTGCCGCGATAATCCCTAAAGGGTCTTGAAACGGTATCCGGCCTGCTTCCAGGTATACAGTAGAAGCGGGACGCCAGGAAACCTCGGAACGCCCAATTTCGAAAAGAATCGGCAGGCTTCCGTATTTCCATTCCCCGCCTTCACGGGTTGTAGTCAGTTTTGCTGAAAGATATAATTTCGCTATACCTGAACTTTCCAGCTCACCGGAAATCCAGGGGCTGTAGCTCCCGGTATAATCTAAAGTTCCTTCTCTGTCATTTGAAGTAGTATTGGTATATTCGGGACTTTGGCTTACCGTTAACCCGAAATCAAGGGCCATCCCCGGAAAGGGCTGCATAAGCAGAACAGCGCAGCAGAAAAAAAACACTGCTGAAAAATATTTTATACGTCCCCCTGGGCCGAGGGCGTAAGGATGTTGGTTGTACGATGCAGCCTTAGGCGGCTGGTGCATACTGGTCAAATTCAAATTTACCCTCCATCCCCGCCGGTATACGCCAAAGCCCTTCCGAGGATTTGCAGAAAAGTTCTGCCATCCATCCGTCCTTCGGGGTCGATTCTCCCCTGAATAATCTGTAAATAGGCCAGTTCCCGGCAGGCATACCGGGGATTGGGAAACCAGGCATACATCACCCCGCCCTTTATTTCAAAGGCCTTCATAATGAGGAGTGAAAGTTCCCCAAGCTGTATAGGATTGTCCGCTTCCGTTTTAGCGGACAGCCAGCGACGATCTTTGGCCGCCATAAAAATATCATTCCCGCCCTCAGGCAGGACCTCCGCCGCAGTGAGGACAATATGAACTGCCTGGGAACAGGTTATTTCTTGTGTGTTAAGAATGGCATCCAGTTCGTTTGCGGTCTGAGCGGAAAGGAAGTCCAAAACCGCCATACACATAAAACCGAGCAATACGGTTTTTTTCATAGACCTTTCCTTTTAACATGTTTAATGGATGCGTCCACTTGTAAAAGATATTACATTCGTAATATAATATAGTAATGTAGGGTGAAGAACTATTGTTTATATTCAATTTTTTCAGAAATAGACAGACCTTAATTACTGTAAAACATATTACAAAAGGTGAAATATGTTACAAAAAACAAACCGGGGAAACCGGCAGGTACAGCGGACAAAGGGCTGGATTTTTGAGGCTCTGCTTCTTCTCCTGGACGAAAAGCAATACAGCAAGATAAATGTCTCCGATATTTGTAAAAAGGCGGGAATTGCACGGCCCACCTTTTATCGCAACTACAAAGAAAAGGACGATATTCTTTTTGACTGTTTTCTTACTATGTTTAAAATGAGCGTATTAAAAGCGGGAGAAAATCAGCAAAATGCTATTGTGCTGACAATCAGCTTAACATATATGATTAAAAATTTTGACATATTAAAAAAGTTATCATTAAATATGGATATTGAAAAACGATTTTCTCCGCTTGCAACAGTGTTTCCTGAGTCTTTAATTGAAGAGTTTAAAAGCAGCCTGACGCCCGATGAATATTTGATATGCCGTTATATGGTGTACTATCAAATAATCGGCAGCCTGTGGATAATATCTGATTGGCTCAAGAACGATATGCCCATACCGATAGAAAACCTGGTTGAAATACTCAACCGCCTGACTATTCCAAAAGAAGTACAATACCCAAATATTCCAAATGTTGTTATATGTATAGATGATGAATAACTAGCGTCTGTCCATAAAGTCGGTTACTTTGGGGTTCCCATATCGTCAGTGAGATCCTATGTTAATCATTCCCGCACAGTAAACTGGGAAATCGCACCATAAAGATCGGAAAGGCCCTGGCTGTTTTGTTCCACCGTATCATGGGCCGCCTGGGAAGAATCGGTTACGAGGGCGGTTTGCTCTACCACCTGGGCCATTTCCTGCTGCATGGCGGTGCTCATTTCGAGCAGAGATTCTGTTACAACAAGGGATTCGTCAGATTCGCATTTAATTTTTTCCGCCTCACCCTGTACTTCTCCCGCTATATCGTTAAGCCGTTTAAGACTCTGTAAAATCTGGGTGGAACCCTGGGACTGTTCGTTCATGGAATTTTCTATTTCCGAAACCAGCGTATCAATGGCCCTGATATGCTGGCTGGTTTCTTCATAGGACGATTCTATTTGTACGGAAATATTTGAAACTGCATTAATTTGATCCCGGATTAATTTAAGGGTGGCGTTTGAATTCTTGGCCTGTTCCGCGGTAGTTTCTGACAGCTTGCGGATTTCATCGGCTACCACCGCGAAGCCTCTACCCGCGTCTCCGGCATGGGCGGCTTCAATGGCTGCGTTCATCGCAAGAAGATTGGTTTGGGCGGCAACGGCAGTGATCATCTTGTTCATTTCCATCAGCGCATTTGAGTCCGTTTCCACCTGCTTCACCGATTCTGTGGATCTGGCGATATGATCGTGTTCAGTGTTGGAACTTTCCACCAGTTGAGCTAAACTGGAACATAAAGATTCAATACGCCGCTGGATGGTAGAAATACTGGCGGTCATTTCTTCTATTGCCGATGAAGATAAACCAAGCTGATCCGATTGCTCGGCGATTAATGTGTTAAGGCTCGTTAATTCACCGTCAATATTGGTAATCTGTTGTTTTACCGTACTGTTTTTTTCCTGCACCAGAATATCACGTTCCGCCAATGCATGCATGGCTTCGGATATTTCGCCGGTAATTTTCGTGGATTGATTTATCACTCTACTCAGATTTTCGCCGTTGGCTTTCATACCCTCAAAAGAATTAATCACATTTTTTACGAGATCGCTGATATGCTCGTTGATCTCGTTAAACCCCCGGGAAAGCTGGGATATTTCCTTCGTGGAATAATCCGGGGAAGTACCGGAAAAATCACCCCTGGATATAATCGACAGAAAATCGGTGAGATGCCGCAGGGGTACTACGAGCCATCCAGAAAAACGCAGAATCACTATCACAAAAATCGCCGCCATAGCAAGACAGACCGCAGTAATAGTGATAATATTGCGCCGCCTTACCTGATCCGCCACGAAAAATTTTTCCCCATTGGGAATAAGCAGGGCCATGCCTATACCCGACTCATGGGCCGCGGCAAAAAGGGTGTAATTCTGTCCGGCCAAAATCAGGTTTTCGTTGGTATAGGCCTCTCCCGCCTCAAGTTTGCCGAGTTCCGCAAGCCAGGAATCGGCAGGAAAGGGAACAATATCACCGCCGCCTGTTCCGCCTTCACCGCTTATTGCAAAGGTGCCTTTGTTAATGGTAGAAAAACCGGCGATCCGGGATGACGGGGTGGGTAAGGTAAAGGAATTGAGCATTTCCCGCAGTGTGGTAAGAGAGACATCCACGGTACTTACCCCGGTAAGACGCGAAGTCTGCGAATATAGGGGGATCACCACCGACACCATAAGAACATCCACGGAGGTATCAATATAGAGTTCACTCCAATAAAAGCGCTTATCCCGCCGAAGGCTGCGGTCCCAGCCTTCGGGAATCCCGCTCAGGTACCAGCCCTCATCGTAGGTATCTACATCCCATTCCCATTCGCCTTCCGCCCAGTCTATGCCGCCGTTTGCCGTACCGGCTTTGCTCGCAAAATAATGAAAATCGTACTGACTGGGATAGAACGCGTTGGGCTCGTAGAAGACGCCGCCGCCTATCAGGCTTGGCTCTCTTGTAAAGGCATTGTGAAAAGAATCTATCATGAGGCTTTGAAGTTCGGCTTGACTTATGGTATTCCGCAGATTGTAGAAGGTTTCCCCAAAGCCCTGGGTTACCGAGGCGCTTGCCTGAATTGAGTCCAGAAATCCCTTGAATTTGGCAAAGTAAGAATCCGACATGGTATCGTTGTATTTTTGAGTTACTTCACGGGACAGGTCCTGCATGGCGTTGGCGTTATACATGAAAAATCCAAATCCCGCGAAAGCGGCCAGCGCGATAGCTGAAACCAGAAAGATTACTTTTACCCGAATACCCATGTTATACGCTCCTTTTTTTATCTATAATCATCCATACTTCTTTAAAGAATTTTAAGGTATATTTATAAATTATCAACCAACTATATCAACTTTTTATATAAAAAATGAAGTTATCGGGATTTACCATGGCGTCTCTGCGGAAAAACTCATTGTTTTGCGGCTAATCGGGTGAACAAAGGCGATGGTCTTTGCGTGGAGGCGGAGCCCGTTTTTTGCAGAACCTTTCCCATATTTTGCGTCGCCCGAAACCGGATGGCCGATATGGGCGAAGTGAACGCGGATTTGGTTGCGCCGCCCGGTTTCAAGGGAAGCTTCTACCCGCGACAGTACCTGTGACTGCACGTGCTCAACACCGAGCAGTTTCCAGCGGGTCACCGCCCTTTGCCCGTCCGCTTTGACAATAATTCTGCTGTTTCTGTCTTCTCCAAGGGGCGCGTCGATGGTACCGCTGTTCCCGGTTAGCGCCCCTTCCACAAGGGCTTCATAGAGCCTTTCAGTTACCACACGGTTCCAGTTATCCATAAAGTACTTTTTTGTCTTTTCGTTCTTCGCAAATAGCAGTACTCCTGAAGTATCCTTGTCAAGGCGGTGCAAGACCGCAGGACGGCGGCGTTTGTTTTTAAGATACGCTTCAAGAATAGAATAAGCCGTCTTTTCCCGCATGTTTCCCCGGGAAACCACAAGAAGCCCCGCAGGTTTATTGATAACAAGGATTAAGTCGTCTTCGTATATGATAAAGGGGGGAACATATCTTTGGGGCAAAATACCGCTTACTCCTCTCCCCTTTCCAAAACCTGTACCAGGGCGGTCTCAATGCGCCGCTCTTTTATTTCCTCAATATGAATATGGAGCCCCGCACCCTCAACATCCGCCTTTTGGCCGTCTTCGGGAATTTCTCCCAGGAGGCTAAAAACATAACCCCCAAAGGTTTCGTAATCCTCCACCGGAAGGTTAACCTCCAGAACCTTGGCTACCTTATCCAGAGGCGCCCCGCCGTCGATGCGCCAATTGCCGCCTTCCAGTTTTTCTATGGGGGGCCGTCCGGGAATACAGTCGTCAAAGTCCCCAACAATCGCTTCCAAAAGGTCATTAATGGTGACAATACCGCTTGTGCCGCCGTATTCGTCCAAAAGGACCGCAAAATGGTTGCGGTTCCGTTTCATGTTTCTAAAAAGCACATCGGTCTTTACCGTTTCTGGTACAAAATTAGCCGGATGTACCGCCTCGGCAATAACAGTTTTACGGTCACGAGTTTTTAGGCGGAAGTAATCTTTTGCGGATAATACCCCTTCAATATTATCAAATGTATCCCCGGAAACAGGGTAAAAACTGTACCTGGTCTCAATGATAATGCGTTCCCAATTCTCATCACTGTCTTTCATCTGAAGCCAGACCACATTAGTCCTGTGGGTCATAACCTCAGCAGCAGTACGGTTGTCAAACTCAAAAATATTGTGGATTACCTCCTGTTCTCCCGCATCAATGGTCCCCTTTTCGCTCCCGGCGTCAACCATCATGCGAATCTCCTCTTCGGTGACGCCGGAGTCTTCCGCGTTTGGATCGAGACGTAAGAGCAGTAACAGTGCGTTAGTCGATTTTGTAAGGAGCCACACTACAGGGGAAAACATTTTTGAGACGGCAAATATAAACCCTACGATATGAAAAGCCAGGGGTTCGGCTTTTTTCATGGCGATACGCTTTGGAACCAGTTCTCCCAACACCAGGGTAAAAAATGAAAGAATGATGGTTATCACTACCACCGATACGGTTCTCAGGGCAGGAGCCGAAACGGGAAGCTTCATGGATGTGAAAATCAACATCAGCCTTTCGGCAAAATTATTCGCCGCAAAGGCGCTCCCTAGAAAACCTGCCAGGGTGATTCCCACCTGGATAGTGGCTAAAAACCGGGCAGGCTGTTTGGTGAGGGCAAGGAGCTTTTTTGCCCGTTTGTCGCCTCCTGCGGCCATGAGTTCCACTTTGGCGTCATTAACGGAGATCAATGCGATTTCCGCGGACGCAAAAAAGGCATTGATCAGTATCAGTACTAATTGTAAGAGAAGCTGTCTTATCATACGATAAGTCTTATCGTATCAATACGATCACCATCCGGTAAATTTACCATTCTCCGAAACCCGCGATCACATCCCGGAAGAAGTAGGCGCTGTCCTTAGGCGTACGTTTTTGGGTTACGTAATCGACGTGGACAATACCGAAACGTCTGGTGTACCCATAGGCCCATTCAAAGTTGTCCATGAACGACCACGCGTAATACCCTTTAAGGTTCACGCCCTGTTTAATAAGGCCGGCGCAGACCTCCAGATGCCGGCGTACGTACTTTATCCGTTCAATGTCATGGACGCGGCCGTTTTCATCGGGTTTATCATCACTGGCAAAACCGTTTTCGGTAATGTAAATGGGAAGCCCGCCTGAAATACCCGAAATCCAGAGCAACTGACGAGCAAGGCCGCCGGGTACCGTGGGCCAGCCCATATCGCTCGTATTCTGCCAGGAAGGTTTGGCGCCATACTTAAACTGCCCGTTCGGATCAAAGGCGACGGGCTGTTCGTTGTAATAGTTTACCCCGATAAAATCGATCTTCTGGGAGATACTATCAAGGTCCCCATCCTGAATAGGAACCGGCAGCTTTAACTCTTTCAGCACAAGATCGGGATATCCCTTGCCCAAAATGGGAAGCATAAACACTTCGGTTTCCACTGCCCTGGCAACCAGGGCCGCCTGTTTATCCGCTTCACGGTCTGTGGCCGGGCGGGGGGTGTTGGGGTTCCAGGTAATCCCGATGGGCGCCTTGAGCCCCGCTGCCCGGTAGGCCTTAACCGCCAGGCCGTGGGCCAGGTTCACGTGGTGTACCGCCCGTACGGCCTTGCCGATGTCGCAGATCCCCGGCGCATGGACGCCGAAAGCATAGCCAAGGTAGGCCACGCAGAAGGGTTCATTGATAGTTATCCACTGATCAACCGTATCCCCGAATTCGGCAAAGCATACTTTGGCATATTCCGCAAAGGCTTCGGCGGTACGCCGTTCAGCCCAGCCGCCCTTATCCTCCAGCGACTGGGGGAGGTCCCAGTGATAAATGGTCGCGGTAGCTTTGATATTATAGGCGTGGAGTTCTTTGATAAGATCCTTGTAAAAGGCGACCCCCTCTTTGTTCACCTTGCCGTCATCGCCTCCGGGGATGATCCGAGGCCAGGCGATGGAAAAACGGTAACTTTTAAAGCCCAGTTCCGCCATAAGGGCTATATCTTCTTTATAGCGGTGGTACTGATCGCAGGCGATTTCCCCGTTTTCACCGCCGTATACCGCGCCGGGCTTCCGGGAAAAGATATCCCAAATTGAGTCACTCCGGCCGCCTTCGTGGGCGGCGCCCTCAACCTGATAACTGGCGGTGGCAGTACCCCATAAAAAATCTTTGGGAAAATCTAATTTGTGCATGATAATCCTTCCTTTGCAATGAATGCAACATAAATTTTAATTTAACTATAAGGCGTTAAAAGATATAAGTAAATGGGATTATTACATGAGCCGGTTCCAAAATGTCAGATTTACATACTAAAACCAAACCCGGCTGTAAAATCATAGGGGTATCCGAACCAGGCATTGGACATTCTCCAAATGGTCCAAACATTAAACGTCAGTTTCCCCGGAACGGTGGGGACTATTGCGGAGGAAAGGGTCAGCCCAAGCCGGAAAACCAGGGATTGGGTCAGCCGGAAATTGTCCCAGAGGGGATTCCCCGCCTGGGTCGCCGCCGGATTTCCATGGTCATCGTAAAAACCGGCCCGGTATGCCAGGGTACCGAATATACGGTTAAAGTAGATATGAGAAAGGCTCCTTTGTATTTCTGCGGAAAAAAGTTTGACCTCCGCTTCTCCGCCTGCAAGCCAATCCAGGGAATATTGATTATTGCTATACTCCGATGGGGCAATATGGTCAAAAGCGGTAGAGGCGTATAACGTGGATTCCCCGGAAAGGGTCATGCGGTTTTTGTCCCAGGCGCCGAAGAATTGGAACTGTAGGGGCACTGCGGGTTCCAGGGCTATTTGCAGCGTTCCTTCAAACCGGGGTTCCCAGGAATTTGTCTCCCGATAGGCATAACGCCCATAGGCGGCTAAAGAAACGCCGTTTCCAAAAACTTCCCAGTTATTCTTGGTCAGGGTTGAAATTCCGGCTCCCAAAGACGTACTGAATAGGGGCGGTACATAAGGCCAGGTATAGGGATTCGTGTTGTTCTCAGGATCCACTGCGCTAAATCCGGTTTGAAAAACCGGCATAATCGAAAACCTAACCGATTCTCCCCCTATACCGTGACCATAGGAGAGGGAGATGCCGGCGATAGTATGCCTGACTGTACCGGACCAAACCGAGCGGCTCTTATCAAGAGTATCAGAGACAGTAAAGGTAATAGGTAATCCAAAAAAAGTATTGATCCACTGCACATCAAAAATAGCCATCAATGAACGGGCATCAAATCCCGCGTACACAAGCGCCGTGTTGTTCCCCTCCGGATCCCGTATATAGGATACAATACCTCCCCCATCAAGAGAAAAACCAAATTGGGGATTTTCATCATTCAGCGCTTCGTTATTACTCGTGATTCCAGGAGAGGGAAACAGGGCTTCGTTATTAATAGTGATTATAGGATAGGGAAGCCAAAAACTGAAGGGATTAAGATAGGTGATACCGAAATAAGGCTTGCTTGGAAATACAGGCGGAGCGGAACCGGACTGCCCTGTCCGGCCGCCCTGCTCCCCTTCGGGAGGGAAAGCCGCCGTAAGATATTCCTCCTCCCAGGGTTTCACGCTCAAAACAACGCGCTCTCCCGAAAGGGAAAGGGCCTGTTCGGGAAAGCGCATCAATGCATCCCAGATAGCAAATGCCCCTCGGTAGTAAATGTTCCCGCCGGCCATTACAGGCAGGAATACGCCGCCCGAAAAATTCCGATCCGAAAATAGAATTTCCGCGTTTGTTTCTTTTGGTAATTCTATAAGGGCAAGTTTATACATACCCCCATCATGGTTATATGAAAAGAGGATGCGCCCTTCAGAAACCTGGAGATGACGCATGGATCGCCATCTTTCCCCATCATCGGTCAGGGTAAACACTTCCCGGCTTCCGTAATTATACAGGCACAGTTCCCGTTTACCCTTCTTTGCGGCGATAAAAATTATCTGATCATCGTTCAGTGCAACAGGGTTACTGTACAAGAGTTCCTCGCTGCCCCGGAGCAGTACCTCCTCGGCATCATCCGGGGCTTTCCCCGGAGAAGGCCTATACACGATGTTAGTAATATGCCGGTCAGAACCGATACCCAACACCCCGTCCCGGAAATAGCCGCCTTCGTAAAGGCTTTCCCAATGGCGGCCGGTCTTCCGGAATGGTCCCGAATTCCGGCGGACATTATACTCGGTTACAACGGCCCGGGCTAATTCGCCCTCGTACCGGTAATGGGACAGGAGCAGCCTTTCTCCGTCCGCCGATGCGGCGATATGATAAATATAGGGATCCGCCGGCATAAGGGTTTCCACCGAATCTGTTTGCGGATCGTAGGAAAGCACTTTTCTGTCAATTTTATCCACAAAAAAGACTTTTCCTCCTCCTCCGGCCATACCGCTCACTAATACTTTTTTATTATAAAAAGGTCCATTATACACAACACCATCACTATTTTCTTCAATATCAGTTACGCGCATGGATTCCATAAATTCATTCCAGGCTTCTTTAAACGGGCGTCCGTAAATCCGCCTGAATGAATAATAAGATCCGGTGTTAAGAAAAACAAATGAAAAATGAAATTCCCTGCCCATGGCTTTCCAAAACTCAGCATACTTTTCCATACCGTACTTTTTCTGCAGCCAGGCTGAAAAGAGACCGCCGTAGTAATAATAGACGTTTCCAAAGGGAGGAAGATCGTATACCCCTGAAGCCTGAAAGGGGGTAAGAAACCTGTTTTCATGAACCGCCTGGGACAGAGTTTCTTTGAGGACGGGATCGTTAACACGTCCGCCCCCATCAAGACTTTCAAAACTAACGCTCACCCCTTCGGCCATAAAGAGGGGTGTATTTAATCCCGTTGGCATTACCCAGCCGCCAAAAATAGCATGGATAACATTAAAAAAAGGACTTCTGCTGCTCAGGGAAATCACATGGGTTAATTCATGAATGAACAGGCCTTCAAGAAAATTGGGATAATTAAACCAGGTAGTTGTCGCCGAATCTAAAAGTACAATATGAGGATAGGGAATGGCATAAGCAAACCCGTTAAAATACTCTGTATGGGGAGTAATGGTCACAGGAATCCGCCTGGAATAGTGAATATCCAGAAGCTCCGTAACCTTGTCGTAAAGAGTATCGGCAAAACCCGCCAAAGCCATGGCGGTTTTTTCCGACTCTTTCGGATAAATAATGTCAAAATGCCCGGTCTTTATAACCCTCAGGCCTGTAAATGGTTTAAAATATTGCGCCTCAAGAACAGTTCCCGAGAAAACCATAAACAGACAGATACAAAACAGAACATTTCGCATAAAAATAAGATTAGTGTATTTTTTACAATAAATCAACATAACCATTGACCTGAATGAACAAGCCTTATACAGTTGACTTTATGAATCAGTATTTAATAGAGGGAGGATACCCCATCAGCGGGACCATTCGGGCCAGCGGTAATAAGAACGCCGCCCTTCCCTGTATTGCTGCAGCGCTCTTAACCGAACAAAAAGTAGTACTGAAAAATATTCCTGATATTGAAGATGTGCAGGTTATGCTGGAAGTATACCGTTCTTTTGGCGGTATTGTGGAAAAACTGGGCGCCAATAGGTACGGCATGCAGCTGGCTGATATAAAAACTTCGGAAGTTCCCGTAGCGGCGGCTTCCAGAATCCGGGCCTCAATCCTCTTCGCCGGGCCGCTCCTGGCCAGGACCGGTAAGGCGGTACTGCCCCCCCCCGGCGGCGATGTCATCGGCCGGCGCCGGCTTGATACCCACTTCCTGGCCCTCACTGAATTAGGCGCCCAGGTGGAAATCAACGGAACCTATAGTTTTACCGCGCCGGCCTTGCGGGGGGCGGACATCTTCCTGGACGAAGCCTCGGTTACCGCCACGGAAAACGCGGTGATGGCGGCGGTTCTTGCCAAAGGGGAAACCATCCTGACCAACGCCGCAGGAGAACCCCATGTGCAGGATCTTTGCCGTATGCTCATCGCTATGGGCGCTAAAATCGAAGGAATCGGCTCAAATGTTCTCCGTATTCAGGGGGTCAACAAACTTTCCGGCTGCGAGTTTGAAGTGGGCGCAGATTTTATGGAGGTGGGATCCTTCATCGGCCTTGCCGCCGCCACAAAGGGCGAGCTCAGTATACAGGGCATCCTGCCCCGGGATATCCGGCCCGCAAAAATCGCCTTTGGCAAACTGGGTATCACTTGGGAGCACGAGGGCAGTACTCTTTACGTGCCGAAAAATCAATCCCTCAAGGTGAACCACGATCTGGGGGGCATGATCCCTAAAATTGACGATGCCCCCTGGCCGGGTTTTCCGCCGGATCTCACGAGCATTATTACCGTTGTGGCAACCCAGGTAGAGGGGACTGTCCTGGTGTACGAAAAGATGTTCGAATCCAGGATGTTTTTTGTGGATAAACTCATCGGCATGGGCGCCCGTATCGTTCTCTGCGATCCCCACCGGGCGGTTATTTCCGGGCCTACAAAACTTGCAGGCTCTGAACTTCAAAGCCCGGATGTACGGGCAGGCATGGCTATGGTTATCGCCGCCATGTGCGCCGAAGGGTCAAGCATAATTCACAATGTATACCAAATTGAACGAGGTTATGAAAACCTGACTGTCCGGCTCTCCTCCCTGGGCGCCCGTATCCGGGGCGAGAAATAGCGGTTATTTGAGCCCCTCCCAAAACTGATGTTTTGAGAAAGCCTCATGTTCCAAAGGTTTTATCCGCCTGCCTGGAGAACCAGCCAAAAATCGCCTTGGCTCTGTTTAAGAAGGAATCCTGTACCCGCCGGCCCATACCGGGGATAGAAACAGCCTGGGCCATAGAGGTAGTGTAAACCAGAAGGTAATCTCCGGCGTCCAGTACCGCCACCACAGAACGGAGTTTTTCTTTGTCTATTACCCTTACAGGCCCATACTTCATAGAACTCAAATTTTTCTGGATAAAGACAAATGCGTCAGGCTCCGCATAGTAATAATATTGGTAGATATTATCCCCAAAGGTTAGATCCTTCTGGCGGGTGTACAGCCGCAATTCCTCCGGCGGCGATGTATAATGGGGATCCGGCTGAGGATTTTTTGTATCCGGATCGTCAATAACTACTGAAGTTTCATAGAAAATACGCATTCTGCCTCTACTGCTGGAAAAATATTCTATCCCTGTCAAAGTGCTCAGAGCCAACAACTGATTGAAGAGGGTTGTCCTTTCGTCCCCGCTCCATGCCGCAGGTTCCGCTCCCGCCGGTTTTTTGTACAAAAAAAGGGTTTCCACAACAACGCCGGGTTCCAGTTCCTGAAAGGTTTTACTGATAATGTTTTGGAGAGGCAGATGCCGAGGAACCAGGAAAAGCCGGGGATTTTTCTGTTCCATCCCGCTGATAGCGCCCTTCTCAAGTAATTCCGCCGCCCGTTCGGAACCTATTAACTCTTCCAGCGAGAGAGGAAAAAGAGGGGTGACCCATAAAAACATGAGGGCAAAGGTTGCTGATATGATAATAGTTCTTTTCATCACAATACTAATAATACACTAATATTACAATTTATAGAAGGACACACAGCAATTCGCAATTCAAACAAAATATTCAAATTTTACCTTAAAAACGTTTCTTGGGGTCCTGTGCAACCTTCGGTTGCTTAGCCGAAAAAAACACGGGGCGTGCCCCATGTTTTTTTCGCCGCCACCCCTCAAGTACATTATTGAGGCGCCTTTGATGGCGTTCAGAATTAGAAATTACTGCCTTATGGGTAGGGAATCACTGAAAAAGCTGGAGTTAGCCCGTAAAAACCGGATATTTTTCTGAATTGCGAATTGCTGGTGCGCTCATGAGCAATACATACCTAAATTGCCGCCCCAAATTTTAACCTACAGTGGGCGGGAGCAGGGCGAAGGCCGAAAAAATCTGCCGTTGTTCTTTGGTAATGGGGCGGAGTATATGATGCCCATCTATGACGGTCAGTTTCAACTTTGAAAGCGTCATCATCAGTTTGTCCATCGTCATGTTTTTGTACAGGTCTTTTTCTTTCATCACTTTGTGTAGAGCCGATATCATGACCAGAGACATGAAAGAAACAAGCGCCTTGTTCCGCATGCGTTCCGCATCATGGACCCGGAGCCGGCCCATCCCAAGGCTGTTTTTGTATTTCATAAACGCTTTTTCCACGACGTCTTTTTTCCGGTAAATGTCGTGCGCCTCTTGGGCGGTGATATCTTGATTTCCGATGATCGCAACCCAGCCTGAAGTCGACAGTTCGTTTTCAATTACATCCTGCCGTATGGTGACGTCAGTTCCTGTCCCGTAATCGTATAGAGCAAGATATTTTTCAATGTCCTTTTCAAAGCCGGGCAGCTTCCTGCCCGCTTCAACGTTTTCTTTCAGCCAGAGCGTATGAGCATACAGGGCGTTGCGTCCGGCAAGTTCACGCTCCGGGTTATACAAAATGTGGGCGGTTACTTGTGAACCCGCCAGGGTAATTTTCCGGCTTACCCCGCGCATGACTCCGGTCGAAGTTTTGATACTATTCGCGACACGGTCTATGCCGTCCCGTTCTTCTTCCACCAGGGAGAGCGCGTACGATGCGGTAAACGGAGTGGCGACGAGAAACCGATGGCCTTCCGTAATGAGCGTTTTTAGGTTCTTTTCGCTGTAAAACCCCTTGTCCATGACTAAAACCAGCGGTTTTTCACCGCTTATCCCCTTCATCTCAGCTATCGTTGTCCGTAACGTGGTGGAATCCATAAGGCTTCCCGAATAGAGCGTCTGGTATAACGGCAGTTGCGTATTCTCCCCGAATAAAAGGCACAGGTTGATTTGCGGCAGTGTTTCACCGTCACGATTATACCCCCACTCGCAATCGGGAATCAGGCTTGA
>JAITNM010000201.1 GCA_031290475.1 Treponema sp.
CAGCGCAATCCCGAGTTAGCCAAAGTCAGGGAAGAGTACGCCCGGTCCCTGGAGGCGGAAGGCAAGAGCGGCAAGGCCGTAGAAGCCTGGGAAGCCTTGTGCCAACAGGAACCCGCTAACATCAACTATGCTGTTGGACTTGCCCATTCCTATAACGACCGCAGCTGGCGCAAGAAGGCGATTGCCCAATATTGGCGGGCCCTTGAACTTGATAACAGTAACGCTGAAGCTTGGGTGTCTCTCATTTCCTCTTATGGTAACGCCGGTGAATTTGAAAAGGCGGAGGAGACTACCTGGAAGGCGCTGGAGGCGGTAAAGGAAAAAAACAGCGGTACTATTTCCCTGTATGTCTATGGGTTTATGCTTTGCAATCCTGATGATAACGATGCCGCTGAAAACTATCTGCAAAATATTATCAGGCTGATGCGCACAGCGCAGGAGCAAGATGCGAATATTGAAGAATCGATCTCTCTCATAATGACGAAAGTCCAACGTCTCCGCATGGTACGCATGTTTCCCTATATTCAGGAAATAGTAGATCTGCTGCCCGGCGGCGATAAACAGATCTCCGATAAATTTGAGCAGCTAAAGCTGGAAATTGATATTGAAATCCTTGAAGAAAGGGGATTTTCCGGCCTGTTTTATGATTTGTTTAACCTGCTGCAAGCGGGGATCGAGTCCAGGGATGAGCGGAACGATCTGCTGGCTATGGAATGGACCATTCTTTCGGAGATCAATACCTATCGCCCGCAGCTTTTGCGCCTGGAAAAGGAATATCCCCGATTGTATGCCCTGCATGAAGTCTTTTTTAACGAAGCGCTATCCGCCCATAACCGGGAAAAGCTGATGCACCAGCGCGAGAAAGCGTTAGCCAAACAAAAACTTCAGCCTGCGGGTTTTTCGGATGATGACGAAGACCGGGACGATGAGGTCCAAACCGTACGCCGGGAGGGACCCAAGATCGGACGGAATGACCCTTGTCCCTGCGGAAGCGGCAAAAAGTACAAAAAGTGCTGCGGCGCGTAACCGGCTTTATGGACAGACACAAAATAAACTGAATTATTCCAGGAGTTTGCCGGGCTTTAGCCCTTCCAACCCCAAAAACGTGCGTTTAGCACGTTTTTTACCTTGCAAACTCCCAAAGGAGCCCATAAATCGGGATTTTTGCGTTAGTTTTGGTGCAAAAATCCACAAGTAAAGGCGGCTTTAGCCGCAAGGCTCCCAGGCATATAACGCTTACTTGAACAGAAAATCCAGGGGGCGGGTCTGGGCCACGGTGATGACCGCGGATACCAGGGACCCGGCCTCCGCCGCCGGGCCGGACGCGATAAGCACCCGGATATTCCAGTCCCCCAGACCCAGGGCATAGGCCGCATAGTCCGAGGGCAGGGCGCGGGCCGCTTCCCGGTAAGACAGGGGAATTTCCCCCCGCTCCAACACCCGGCCCTCTTTTCCGCCTATTTTTACACTCATTCCCGGGCTAATCCCTTCCCCAAGAGCCGGGGAAAAATAACAGACATAGCGGCCTTCCCCCTCAGCCAGGGCGGCGGCGGAAACCGTGGTGGGGATAGTGGCGCTGATCCCCCAGAATACCAGGGCGGCCAGGGCCAAAAGGATTGCCCCTAAAACCGTCCAGACCCCAGGATTCGCCACTTTTATATAATCGTAGAGCTGATCCGGGGAAGAGACCTGATCCAGGCTTGTCTTTCGAAAGATTTTTTCATCCATCCCATATTCCTTTACACCCTACAGTATAGCCCATACCCGGTTTTTCGGCAATCTTAGGCGGTTTTGCGTCGTTTTTCCCGTATTACAATTTTAAGCTGCGTTCCAATGTTTCTTCACAAAATCCGCGCTCGCACGAAGCAATTCCGGGGTCCCGGCTATCTCAAGTGTAGAATTGTGAATGAGCGTACTGTCCCGAAGTACTTCTATTACTCCTTTTATATCTATAACGCCCTTTCCCAATTCAATTGTTGAGAACCCGCACCCGAATTCTTTTCCCCTTTTTGAAACAAAATCCTCACCCAGATCTTTCCAGTGAATGTGGTATATTTTGTCTTTAAACACTTTTGCCAATTCGACAGGATCCGATCCTCCAAGCCAGCTATTTCCTGTATCCAGATTAACGCCAATAGAATCAATGTTACCCAACGCGTTCATAATAGCTTTTAAACCCTCAACGGTATCTGTGTATGGCCCGTGTGGTTCCAAACATATTTTTACGCCATAATCCGATGCCATACGGCATGGTTCATATAATTTTTCCGCAATGGTAAAAATAGATTGTTCAAAAGTAAGTTTTTTTGCCCATTCGGTATGGGCGTCAAACTCTGTTGTGATAACATCCCGAATTCCAATCGCGGCGGCAAATTTAATTGCCTTCATAATTTCATCGGTAGCAAACCGGGCCGGGCTTGACGGATCGAGCAGCGCCGCGTGAGCGCAAATGGTAGAAATTTTTATGCCATATTTATCAAACAAGCGTTTTGTATCAAACGGGTTACCATCCAGACTAACCGTAGCCGCCAGGTCAGCGCTTCCAAACATACTGCCGCCGGCATGGGTGTCAGTAATATCCGCCGCATCAAAACCCGCCGCCTTTGCCAGGCGGAGATTATCCTCAACCGTACAATAAGGCTGCAACGCTAAAAATACTCCTACGTTCATGTTAGTCCTCCAGATAGCTATTTATGCGAAGATATGGAATCTTCCCATAGAATCATATGATTGGAATATGTATTTGTCAACAAATTTTTTTACGAAAAAGGCGCCGAAAATGGCGCATGGCGCCACGCGCGTTGTACCCGATGCAGGTTCCATAGACATTTCCTTGGACCTGGGGTATCCTGAAAAAGATGAAAGTGGCTCTGGTATATGGCGGAACATCTACAGAACAGGAAGCTTCCACCCTCAACGCCCAGTTTGTCGAGGCTGCCTTAAAACGGCTGGGTTACCGCACAGACATGATCGTTTATGACGGAGCTATGATTGAAAGGCTTCGTTCCGCCGCCCCCGACGCGGTCTTTCTCTGCGTTCAGGGAAAATGGCATGGAGACGGTACATCCCAGGCGGTTCTGGATTTCCTGGGTCTTCCCTATACCGGCAGCGGCGCCATGGCGGCGGCTATTATAAACAATAAAATAGTCTGTAAAGAGCTTTTTCAATACGCGGGTCTCCGTACCCCTTCATGGCAGGTTTTGTCCCATGCCGATTATAAAGCGGAAAAATACGATTTCTCCCCCATAGGATACCCCTTTGTTGCGAAGGCGCCCACCCAGGGCGGCGGCAATGGCATAGCTTTTATCAAATCTTCCCGGGATATATCCAAAATTGAAGATGTCTTTTCTTATGACGATCCCATCCTCATTGAACAGTTTATTCCCGGTCTGTATACGACCGCGGGGTTCCTCACGCGGGAAGGACAGCTGACCGTCTTTCCCAGCGTTCTGGTAATCACCGGTAACCCGCCCCCGGAATCGGAACTAAACACCTACAACGGACTGTCCTTTACCGTATGCAAGAGCGATTTTCCAGAGGCAGTACAGGCTGAAATTGAGGCGGTTGTCCGGAAGGCGTTTGAAATAACCCGGGCAAAAGATTACGGACGGCTTGATTTTATTATCTCCAAAGAGGACGGACTGCCCTACCTCCTGGAAATCAACGCGGTGCCCAGCCTTAAACCGTCAAGCATTTTCCCGCAGATCGCCCTGCTCTACGGCATTGACTATGATAAACTTATAGAAACAGTGCTGCTAAACGGGTTGAATAATCCTTTCCGCAATAAGAGGCGGGGCATTGCCCCCGGCTTCTTAACCGGTAATGAAAGGGGATAAGAATTGTTTAGAAATATAAAAATAGGCACAAAGATACTGTGCGTCATTTTGTTTATTTCATTGTTGACTCTGTTAATCATCTCGATCATTTCGTATACCGAAATGCTGAATCTGACAAAATATTCCCAGGACGCCAATATCCAGTTGGGCATCACCGCCTCCGAAAGGAGCAGGGACGCGCTGCTCGCCCAGGCGGAGGATTACCTGGGCAACATCGTGACGGAACAGGCGGCGGGCACAAATTCCGTCCTGGAGCGGATATATTCGGAAGTTACCGGCATGGCGATCTTTGTCGAAACGCTGTACGCAAATCCATCCGCATTTTCCGGGAAGCCGGTGCCCCTGCCCCCGGATACTCAGGAAGGAATACCCAGCGCAAAACATTCCCTTGCCCCCGGTACGGCGCGGACAGCGGCGTTGAATGAAGAACTGCGCCGCATATCCAGCGCAGAATATATGTTTTCCATATTATTAAAAAACAACCCGGTCCTGGATACAACATATCTTGGAACCGAAAGCGGCATTTCGTACCGTTACTCTCCCTCCAGTGATTATAATCCCGGCTATGACCCCCGCAAACGGGATTGGTATATTACCGCTATGGCCGGGCCGGACAAGGCCGTGTGGCTGGATACCTATCTGGATTCCTACGGCGACATCTGCATTACCTGCGCCAGAACCTACAGAGATTCAAACGGCAGGATCGCCGGCGTGGTTGCCGTAGATATTTTTCTTGAGAGCATAATAGAAGATATTCTGGATCTCCGCGTTGGGATTGGCGGTTATGCGTTCCTTCTTGACCGGAAGGGCGACTATATTGCCCATCCCCGGTATGGGGAAGAGAGCTTCAACACCGGGCCCCTTACCGGGAGGGACGGCAGTCTACAGCAGGCGATTCGGGCTATGATTGGGGGGGATCACCGCGCTTACGAAGTGGAAGACGAAGGAGAGGAACGCTACCTCCTTTCGGCGCCGCTTAATGAAACGGGATGGATTCTCTGCTTTAGCATCCCTGTTCAGGAAGTAATTGCCCCCGCCAATGAGACAAAGGCGGAAATAGACGTTTTTACCGATGATGCCCAGCAATACATACGAAAAACCCTGGCCGATATACTTTTGCAGTTTATCATCATTTTTGCCGTGTCCGCCATCCTGGTCGTGGGCTTTTCCTTCGCGCTATCCCTCACTATAATCAGGCCGATTCAGGAATTGGCGCTTAGCGTCAAACAAATTGGATCAGGGAACTTTGAAAGCAAAATTGCGGTTAAAGGCAAAGATGAAATTGCGGAGCTGGGCAATGCGTTTAACAAAATGATCCTGGATCTGAACGAATACATCAAAAACCTTGAAATAATGACCGCCGAAAAAGAGCGCATTAACAGCGAATTATCCGTTGCGGCCAATATCCAGAGCGATATGCTTCCCCGCATTTTTCCGAAATTCAATAATAACTCATGGCTGGCGTTATTTGCGCAAATGGAGCCGGCTAAACATGTGGGCGGCGATTTCTACGATTTTTTCTATCTTAACCCGGAAGAAACAGAGCTGTGTTTTGTGATAGCCGATGTAAGCGGGAAAGGGGTGCCTGCGGCCCTGTTCATGGTTATCGCGAAAACACTGCTTAGAACCCACATGCTGCAGAGCCATGATCCCGCTCTGGCGCTTAAACAGGTAAACACACTGCTCTGCGAAGATAATACTTTAAGTATGTTTGTCACCGCTTTTATCTGTTCCCTGGATTTAAAAACCGGTATCCTAAAATATGCAAATGGGGGGCATAACCGCCCGCTCATAGCAAAGGCAAAGGGACTGTATCAATTTATGGAACTTAAAAAAGGCAGGCCCCTGGGGCTGCTGGAAAATTCCGTATATCTGCCATGCGAGCTCCGGATACAGCCGGGCGACAAACTGTATTTATACACCGACGGCGTAAATGAGGCAATGAACGCGGAAGGCCGGCAGCTTGGCAATGACGTCTTCCTTTCAGCGGCGAATGAATTCTACGATTTGCCGCCCCGGCAATTTGATGAGGCAATCCGGCGGACTATTGGCGCCTTTGTGAACGGTGCGGAACAGTCGGATGATATAACAACACTGGCCATCTCGTTTAGGGCTTTATATGAAAATAAGCATATATGAGTAAAACACAGATACGCACCGCCCTATTCACCGGTTCTTCAGGTATTGTGGTTGTAGCGCTTCTTTTTCTGCTGATCGTCAATTTCAATCAATCAGAAGAACTGCGGAGGATATTTTTAGGGTACATGGCCGCGCTGCTGTTCTTCTCCGTTGCGGCCTTTGCGGTGTTTTTCTACAAAGGGGCAATTTTCAAAATTTCAGGCGAACTTGACGACAGCCTCGTTACAACCGTTATTTTGACCGTATTGATCGTCGCCCAAATTGCCTTTGCCTTTGCCAATTACGCCTACAGGCAAATACATAATTCTTTTGAAACCTTCGACAATGTCCGCTCTATATATAATAAAACCGACTGGAATACCGGCCACGCCGGGCTGGACGCACAGCTGGGAACGCTGCCTAAAACAATAGATTTTGTTTATATTATGAGCCCTTCCGGCAGAATGGCGTATCACTACGGTTCCATACCGGAAGGCAGCCGTATCGTATCAGGGCGAAACAACCTGAGAAAAGATATTAAAATAAATTTAAAACCGAATGAACGCTATGTGTTTCCGTTTAAAGGCGGAGTGATAGGAATGCATATTTCAAGATCATACCAATTAACCATGATGCGGAACATTCTCATCGATTTGTCAACCCTTATTGTTACCGGTCTTTTTTTCGGTTTTGAACTGATACTGTTTGTAATGAGGCGTATTAAACGCAAAATCGCCGAAGCGGATGCCGTCGCGGACGCCGCCGCCAATGAACTGCCCAACACAGGCTTTGTGTACATACGGCAGCTTGCCTTCTTTTTTTATTTCGGTTCCCAAATGGCCGCATCTTTTATTCCCGTGCTTGCTTCCACCCTGGCCGGAACGGGAACGAAATCCAGCGGCATCGCATCCGGTATACCGCAGTCAGTAGAAACACTGCTTACCTGTACGGCGATATTTCTGACCTCGGAACTTATCATCAAAAAAGGCTGGAGACTGCCCTTTTTATTCGGGCTGGCCTTTGTCATATTGGGCAATTTTCTGTCCGGAACAGCAGAATCCCTGCCGTTCTTT
The DNA here is from genome assembly GCA_031290475.1 of Treponema sp. Taxonomy (GTDB): domain Bacteria; phylum Spirochaetota; class Spirochaetia; order Treponematales; family Breznakiellaceae; genus JAITNM01. Next base: position 7,028 of record JAITNM010000201.1, read on the forward strand.
ATCATGGCCCGCGCCGTTGTCGGCCTGGGCTACGGCTTCTGCTGGATGACCCTGCGGAACCTAACCCTCTTTGGCAGAGACGAGGCGGAACGCGATTATGGTTTTGCCTTATTAAACGCCGGCATCTACGCCGGCATAAACTGCGGTTCGGTCGCCGGTTCAATACTGGCCGAGTCCCTGGGATTCAAGAATGTTTTTTTTATTGCCGCCGGGATGACCGCATTATGCGTTCTTGCCGTATTGAGCCTGCAAAACGCACGTATTCCGCTTCCCCAGGCAAAACAGGAAACCCGGGATCCTTCAGGCGCGGGGCGGAACACATCGGGCGGTTATATACAATTAGCCTGCTTTTTGCTGCTCATGATTCTGCCTGTCTGCGTCATGGACAGTTATATTGAGTATTTCCTGCCCATCTATACCGTCAATATTGGATACCGGACGGCCGATGTGGGACGCGCCCAGCTGCTCTACGGTCTTATCATTGTGTTCTTCGCGCCAAAATTGATGTTGATTGTCAGGAAGCGCATAAAGAACAGCGCCAATATAATTATCCTGTATATCCTGCTGCTGGCCTCAGCATTGACGCTTACCGGAATAGCCGGAGGTTATGGCATTGTGTTGGCAGCATTGCTGCTCATCGGCATAGGAGACGGTTTTGGCATCAGCGCTCAAAACAGTTATTTTTTTGCCCTGCCCGCAATGGCGCGCCTTCCGAAAAGCCGCGCATTCTCGTATTTGAGTTTCTTTAAAAAACTCGCCGTCATGGCGGGTCCTATTACCTTCGCAATAGCGATGGCTATCCCAAACAGAAAAGGTATTCTTTTTATGGGCATCCTCTTTTTTGTGATAGCGTTTCTAGCGGCCCGGATGAAAGCGGGACATGGACCGGCGCCAAAGGAGGGATGAAAGATGGAGATCTCGGAAGAATCCGTCATCTTTGACCGGGAAATAAGCTTGATTGCTTCGGTTGATGAGCTTGATCAGATGTTGGAATGGATCGGGGAAATTCTCGAAGCCCATAATTGCCCCGGAAAAATAAGCAGTCAAATCGCGGTTGCGGCGGAGGAATTTTTCGTCAACATCGCCCGTTATGCCTATGGTGAAAAAACAGGAAAAGCGCTCATACGGACGGGCAGAAAAGGATCGTATTTTGTTATGCAGTTTGAAGATAGCGGCGTTGCTTTTAATCCGCTGGAACATAAAATGCCGGATATCAACGCCGGAATTAAGGATCGTACCATAGGCGGATTGGGAATCTACCTTGCCAGGAAATGGATGGACGAAATTGTGTATAAAAGAGATAATGGAAAGAACATATTGACATTATATAAAACCATTACAACAGGAGCGTAGGATGGAAATTGTTAAAACCCGGGAGGGGGATGCCATTACCCTTTCGATAAACGGGAAACTCAGCGCCGGAACGGCGGAAGAATTCGGCGCTGCGCTTAATGCGGCAACCGCCGAAACGGATAAGATCATCCTGGATTTCCAAGGCGTAAGTTACCTGGCTTCCGCAGGGCTGCGGGTGCTTGTTTTTGCGCAGAAACAGCTTGTATCCCGTTCAGGTTCCTTGTCATTGATCAACGTGAATGAAAATGTCCGTGAAGTTTTTGAAGTAACCGGCCTGGACGATATATTTGATATTTAGTGCCTGTCCATAAAGCCGGCGCCGGTGACGGGGTCCATATACTTCTCTATGAATTTCTTGTTTATCCGCAGGAGATCTTCCTTAGGCAGCCGGCCAAGGATCTTCCACCCCAGATCGAGGGTTTGATCGATGCTGCGGTTTTCGGTTTCACCCTGGGTGAGGAATTCCTGTTCAAAGATCTCGCCAAATTTGAGGTAATGTTTGTCATTTTCAGAAAGTTCCTCTTCGCCGATTATCGAGGCAAGGTTACGCACCGATTTGACCTTTGAGTATGCGGCAAAAAGCTGACTGGAAACATCCTTGTGATCCTCACGGGTCATGCCCGGACCTATGCCGTCCTTCATAAGCCGGGAAAGGCTCGGCAGGCCCGCTACCGGCGGGTAGACCCCCCGCTGGGTAAGTTCCCGGTCCAGCACGATCTGGCCCTCGGTGATGTAACCGGAAAGATCCGGAATAGGGTGGCTGATATCGTCATTGGGCATAGTGAGAATGGGGATCTGGGTGATGGAACCGGTAGAACCTTCAATTTTGCCGGCCCTTTCGTAGAGGGCGGCCAGATCGGAGTAGAGGTAACCGGGGTAGCCTTTACGGCTTGGGACTTCACCCCGAATGGAGGAAACTTCCCGCAGGGCCTCGCAGTAGTTCGTCATATCGGTCATGACTACAAGGACGTGCATGTTACGCTCGTAGGCCAGGTACTCCGCCGCGGTAAGGGCGCAACGGGGCGCCACAAGCCGTTCCAGGGAGGGGGCATCCGCCAGGGACAGAAATACTACCACGTTGGCAAGGACGCCGGAGCGTTCAAAGTCGTCCAGGAAAAACCGGGCCACATCGTACTTAACGCCCATGGCGCAGAAAACCACCACAAAGCTCTCGTCGGAGGACAGTATCTTTGCCTGGCGCACTATTTGCGCCGCCAGCTTATTATGGGGAAGGCCGCTGCCGGAAAAGATGGGGAGCTTTTGCCCCCTGATAAGGGTGTTCATGCCGTCACTGGCGGAAATGCCGGTCTGGATAAAGTCCCTGGGATAAGTCCGGGCATAGGGATTTATGGGGAGGCCGTTCACGTCAAGGCAGGTAGAGGAGATAATATCCCCGTAACCGTCGACGGGCTCCCCAAGGCCGTTAAAGATACGGCCCAGGAGGCCCGGACCCACCCGGAGCTCCATGGGCTTACCTAAGAATTCTACCCGGCTGTCGTCGGCGGAGAGGCCCGTGTTGCTTCCGAATATCTGGATGGCTATCCATGCTTCGCTCATGTCCACCACCCGCCCGAGGCGGCGGCCTTCTTCACGGTCGTACACCGCCACCACCTCGCCGAACCCCAGGTCTCCCCTTCGCTCGGTAATTACCACAGGTCCTTCAATACGGGAAAGCCCCCGGTATTCAACGCCCCTCATGACGGCCTCCCTCAATTTTCAGACAGGGCTTTTTCAAAGCGGCGGATTTTAAAAAAAACTCCAGATTCTCCATCTTACAATCCTTCCTTGGTACGGTAGCTGCGGTCAAGGTTGTCCAAGGCCAGGCGCATGGCCTGTTCGAATTCGGTGAGGGTCTCGTCGTCGCCGTTCTTGACTTCACTCTTGAGCCGGGAAAGATGTTCCCGGAACGGCGAATCCCCTTCCCCCACAAGACCGCTTATCTTGAGCAGGGGGGCCCCAAGTTTTATACACTTACGGGAGCGGTCGTAAAATTCCATGATAAGTTCCAAAAGCCGAACCTGCTTTGACGGAACGCAGTACATATCAATATCGTCATAGGAATTTTGCTGAAGGAATCCGTTTTTGATAATATCCGCCGCTAAAAGCACGAGGCGCTGATCATCGGGGAGCGCGTCGGGCCCGATAAGGCGTACGATTTCCGCCAGCCGCTGTTCTTTTTTAAGGAGGTCCAGCGCCTCCCTGCGGACATTTGCCCACAGGGGGTTTACCTTTTCCCACCAGGGCCCAACTTCATCGGCGTACTCAGAATAACTGTCGATCCAGCTGATGGCCGGATAATGCCGGGCATTTGCAAGATCCCGGTCCAGGGCCCAAAAACAGCGGATGAAGCGTTTAGTGTGCTGGGTCACAGGCTCGGAGAAATCCCCTCCGGGGGGAGACACGGCCCCGATAATTGATACCGAGCCCTCGCCCCCCGACAGTGTTCGTACTCTTCCCGCCCGTTCGTAAAATTCCGCAAGCCTTGTGGGAAGGTACGCGGGGAAACCCTCTTCCGCGGGCATTTCCTCCATACGGCCCGAAAGCTCCCGCAGGGCTTCCGCCCAGCGGCTCGTTGAATCCGCCATAATCGCCACATGAAAACCCATGTCCCGGTAGAATTCCGCCAGGGTTACTCCGGTGTAAATAGACACTTCCCGGGCCGCTACGGGCATATTACTGGTATTGGCGATAAGAATAGTGCGCTCCATAAGGGAACGGCCTGAACGGGGATCGGTGAGGCGCGGAAATTCGGTGAGCACATCGGTCATTTCATTGCCCCGCTCCCCGCAGCCTATGTAGATGATCACATCGGCGTCGCACCACTTGGCAACCGCATGCTGGGTCATGGTCTTGCCGGTGCCGAAACCGCCGGGTATGGCGGCGGTCCCGCCTTTGGAGAGGGGGAAAAACACGTCGATCACCCGCTGGCCCGTTACCAGGGGCTGATCCGGGGAGAGCCGTTCCGCGCTAGGCCGGGGAATGCGCACCGGCCACCACTGGGCGATGGGGATTTCATCCCCCGCATCGGTTCTGGCAGCAATACTATTTGCCGTGACTTCCCCGGCGCTCAGTAATTCTGTTATATTTCCCCGGTTAACCGCCGGGGGGACCATGATCTTGCACGTAATACTCTCGGTCTCTTTTACCGTCCCCAGCACAAGGCCCGGCATGGTTTTTACCTTTTCCCCCCTGGACAGCTTTTCCGCCAAGGCGCCGTCGGGGATAAAGTTCCACTTCTTCTCTATGTCCAGGGGCTCGCCCCGGCTCCCGGACGCCATAAAGGCGCCGCTCTCTTTAAAGAGAACTTCCAGGGGCCGCTGAATTCCGTCATAAATAGTACCGATAAGCCCGGGGCCCAAGAGCGCCGAAAGGGGGCGTCCGGTGGAGGAAGCCCCGGCCCCGATACGGAGACCGGTATCATCTTCGTAAACCTGAATTACCGCCTCGTCTTTTTCAAGACGGATGATTTCGCCGGTGATACGCTTTTCTCCCACCTCAACCACGTCGAAGAGGCCCGCTTCCCCCAAACCCGTAGCCCGGATTATGGGTCCTGAAATACGCCTTACCCGGCCTTCAAGCATCAAGGGCCCCCTCGCCGAGCAGGGCGGACGCCAGTTCACCCCGTTTTTCTTTAAGCAGTGATTCTATCAGATCATCAGCGGAAACAGAGATCCGCACTTTTCCCAAATCCACCACAATGCCGGGAAATTGCCCCCCATGCACATAGGCGGCATCCCCCTCCTGAATAATCCAGGAAGATTTGTCCGGAGGCCCGGCAGGCAGTGACGGACCGATTTTTCCCCGGGGAAATGTTTTTTCAAGAAGGGATTCAGCTTCGGTCTGGGAGAGGAAACGGTAAGCCGCCCTGACAGGCGCCTTGTTCCCGCTTCTCCATCCCTCTCCGTCCTGAAAATCTCCGGCAATCTCCCGAACTCTTTCCGCAAGGCTGTCCGCCAAAACACCTAAAAGATTTTCCCTGTCCAGTCCTGAAAAGAAGGAGCAGGCCGCGTCGTGGAGCAGAGAATCTATTTTTTGAAGCCTGAGCCGCCGCTTATCCAGGGGAAGGCGGGCCATCACTTCTATGCGGCCCAATTCCAACCGTTCATTGTGGCGCTTGCGGAGGCCGGCCAGGGCTTCATCGGCCTTGGCGTTCCAGCCGGCGCCCGCGGCGGCAGCCTCGTCATCGGCGGTTTTCAGGATCCGCTGGGCTTTACGCCGGGCGTCTTCGAGAATCTCCCGGTCTAAAACTTCTGTTGACTGTAATTCTTCCATTACTTCTCCGAGAAACTAAACATGAATACCGATAGCTTCCCTGATTGAATCCACCAGGGTCTTGCGGCCTTCAAGCCTGCCCATGGTCCCCGGTACTTCTACTACCAGGGGGTACTTTCCGGAAAGCTGCCATTCGGTAAGGGCGTCGCCAAGCCAGTCGGCCGCTTCTTCGGTAAGGATAAGCACCCGGCAGGTCTCAGCGCCAGGGAGGTAGGCTCCGGCGGCCTCATCCCAACCCTCCGTGATCTTCAGAAACGCCGATCGGGTATCATCGGGGCCGCGGACAGAAACGCCGCCTATACCCACAAAGCGGAAGGCGGTTACCAATTCCGGATCCCCGATAAAGTAATAATCCACGGCTTACAGAATCAGTATCAAAAGACCAACCAGGAAACCCCAGAGACAAATACCTTCGGCAAGGCCGGCATAGGGCAGGGCCTTGCCGGAAAGTTCCGGGTTTTCGCTCATGGCCCCCATGGCCGCCGATCCGATCTGTCCTACGGCAAGGCCGCCGGCGATACAGGAAATACCTACCGCCAACGCCGCGGCGAAGTACCTCCATACCGCGGTATTTCCCGCCGCCGGAGCGGCCGCCGCGGTCTCCTGGGCAAATAACGCCGCGACAGGACAAAACAGAATCGCTGCCGTAAAACCCAACAGAACTACTGTACGTTTCATTGTGACTCTCCCTTACGGAACCGGAAGGGGTTGAATTCCACCCCGGTTTCGGTAAAAAACTTGCTGAAAAATTCGTAATATTGAAGACGCACCACCTGAATGGCAACGATCATTCCCTCAAGAAGGATAATAAGGGCATTCCCGAAGATCATAATAATGAGCGCAAAGGCAGGCCCTATGGGAAGGTCCGAGACCATTTCCGACAAAGTAAATACAATAAACGAAAGCACCGCGTGGGAAAGGGCAAAGGCCCCCACCCGCAGAAAGCTTACGGTGTTGGAAATATACGTAGAGGCGGTCTCAAGCACCTCCACAAAACCCTCCATGATAAACACCATAAGTCCTTCCGCCAAAACAGGCCGTTCATGGGTAATAATACGCCAGATCACCGGACCGAAGAAAACGCAGAACACCGGAATGAGGAGTCCCAAAAAATCAAACCAGGAAAAGCGCCCGCCCAGGATGATACGTACCGCAATAAAAACGGCGTACCAGAAGAGCAGTAATCCTGCAAGGCCTGTTTTTGAAAAGAAGGCTTTTTCATATTTGCGCAGGGTACAGAGATTCATAATATTCACGAGTAACCCGATGGAGTTGAGCGCCACTCCCACAGAGATGGTAAAACCGAAAAAGTAGAAAAGCTTTGCGATATTCCCCTTCTCGGGCATGAGGTGCAGTATCTGGTGGGGCGGCTCCCCGGGAATACCGAAAATGCTCATGAAGAAACCGGCCGCCGCCCGGGTGGGAACGGCCAGCAAGCCCTCAATGGTAAAAACTTCACCGGTAAGGAGCCCCATCACCATGGAGCTGATGCCTACCGCGATGAGGGGGATGGAGTAGCCTTTAAAGCCTTTGAGCATTTTGGGACCTTTAAGGCCCGTCAGGATCCCCAGGAGGAAAAGCACAAAGCCCTGGCCTAAATCGCCGAACATGAGGCCGAAGAGTATGGCGAAAAAGAAAGCCACAAAGGGGGTAGGATCGATGGTACCGTAAAGGGGCGCCCCGTAGGAGAAGACCACCCGCTCAAAGCCGCGCACAAAGGCGCCGTGCACCAGGGAGACCGGCACTTTTTCCGTTCCGTTCTGCACCTCGGGAATTTCTTCCGGCGTAAAGGCCCGGATGGCAAGACGCCCTTCGGTGAGGGCGCCAAGGTCCCGGGCAAATTCCCCAACCTTATCGGCAGGGACCCAGCCCGAAAGCTGGTAGGCGCTTGCCGTTGCCCGGAGCTTCCCCTTAAGCTGTTCTACCTGGCTGGACATCAGGTAAGCAGCCGCCAGACGCCGCAAAACCGGACCGTACTCTTCTTTTAATTGGATCTTTTCCCGGCGTATTTTTTCCAAAGCCCCGTCAATTTCCTTTAGGTGGACTTCCAAACCGGATAAAAGCTCCGTGGGAACCCCCTTGTAACCCTCGGGAATGACAATAGGCGTAAAGGACTGTTTTTTAAGTTCCGAATCCAGGGCAAAGCGTCCCTTCCGGGAAGCGGCAGCCAGGATCCGCTCCCCCGAGGCGGCGGCGGCGCCGTCTTCGTTAAGGGCTGGCCCCAGGGATATGATCACCGCCCGGTCGCCCAGGCTTTCCCGCAATTCGGCCTGCTTTTTCGGATCCAGCCGCCCTACCCGCAGGGTAAGATAGGAAAGCTGGTCCAGATCCGCAAAAGGCGCGTTCAGGTTTTCAAAGGCCCGGGCTTCGTTGAAAGCCTCCTCCACCCGCCGCCTTTCCAGGTTCTGTTCATTTTCCCGGACGCTCAGGGCGTTGATGCCCGCGTTGATCTTTTCAATTAAAAGCTTATCCGTCTCGGTGGGGAGGACCGTATCTTCCAGGGGCTCTTCAGGGAGTTCCACCCCGAGGTATCCCGAACCGGACTTAACCGTTTCCAGAACATCCTGAATCCCATGAAAGGCATCCAGGTCTTTAAGCTGGGTCTCCACGCCCGCTTCTTCAGTAAGGTGAAGGGCCGCGCTTCTGCCCAGGTATTCAATAACCTTGTCGGCGTCCCAGGAGAGGATGGTCATCTCAATTTGTTTCATTTTCCTGGGGCGGATCATACCTGGACCTCCAGAAGATTGAATACATCCCGGCTGGGCATACCAAGACTTAAGCCCTCGGAAATACTGGTGAGAAGGTCTTCTTCAAACTGTTTAAGCTTGATAAAACAGGCGGCGGTGTCAATGGCAAAGGGCCGGCGGCGAAAGTAGAGCCGGGCCATACGGTAGAGATGCTCCGATGCGGCGTTCTGAAACCAGCGGGGATCGGCCTTCCAGTGTTCTCCGGGCTGCTCTTTATTGAGAAAGGCGATACGCCGCCATTTTTCCCAGGAGGAATAGGTGTCCAGGGGGAATTCCAGGGAAGCTTCCGCTTCAGCCGCCAGGGATCGGTCTTTTTTCCGCCCTACGTAGATAAGGTGTTCCCGGACATGATCGGAAGTCATCCCGTAATAGGTCCGCAGGCGCAATGCCCAGACTATATTCCTGAGGGAAACTTCTTCTTCCAAAATTTTTTCAATCCCCCCCCGATCCCGCTTCGGAAGCCGGAAGAGGCTTTCCCAGAGCTTTGTATAGTAGTGTTTATCAAGTTTGGTCTGGAGCGCGATACTGTCGATTTCGGATCCCCGGCCCTCCCCTTCTTTCTTGGGCAAATCCGCCAGGAGGAATTCAAACTCCGTATCCTGAAGCATGGCCCTGAGGTCCGGATACGCGTCAAAATGAACCGTCCCGAACCTTCCCAGCGTGGTAAAACCGGGAGAGCGGGGTTCACCGCCGGCAATGGCGATAAGGGCGCTCTTTAAGTCGCCGTATTCATAGGCCCGCAAAAGCCGGACTAAAAGTTCCGGCGGCTTGGCGTAGACATCGACAATAGTGGTGATTTGTTTCGCGGCGCGGCCTAAAATACGCCGTTCCAGATCAACCAGAAGTTCCCGTTCCGGAAGCTCCCGAAAAGAATCGGGGAAAACCAGCCGGTCGAGTTCGGAAAGCCGGCCTATGGGGGAGAGGGCGGACATGCGCTTCCCCACGAACGACTTCCCAATGATCCCGCAGGCCTTGGCGTATACATACGCCCTTTCCCCCGATCCGGGCATTCTAACGCTCCCTTCTCAAAAAATTGTCCAGGAGCCGGTCAAATTGGGCCCTGTCCGGCTTGAGCCCGTCAAGTTCCTGCCGGAAGGCGTCCAGCTGTTTGTTGTACTCTTCCTTTATGGCCTGTAATTCCTCTCCGTATTGAGCATCCAACGCCGCCGCTTCCCGGGTATACCGTTCTTCGTACCGGGCCCGGTTCTGTTTTTCCCCGTCCGTTACCCGGCGGTCCGCCACGGCCTGGGCATCGTTTACCAGGGCCAGGGCGTTAGCCTCTACTGCCAGGAGGTGTTGCAGTACATCCTGTTCATGTATAGATGGATTTGTGAGAACCTCATTTGACCTTTGGTCATTTGACCTTTGGTCAACCGACTCGGCGATAACAGCCATAAAAAAACCTGCGCTTTATAGAGAGTCTGTTCATAAAGTAACCGCTTTATTGACAGGCACTATTTCGTAATCAGGATATCCTCATATTTTTTGACGATTCCATAGGCATCCTGAACATTATTTTGAGATGCAAGCTCGGTATAAAACTGGGGATCATCCAGTAACGTAGCGAGCCGTTTTAAGAGGCGGAGGTGGGTTTCACTATCCTTTTCAGGGGCAAGGATCAAAAAAAGGAGGTGCACCGGGTTCCCATCCAAAGCATCGTAGTCTATTCCCTTCCGGGAAATGCCCAAAACGCCGTAAACCTTATCCACCGCGTTGGTCTTACCGTGGGGAATAGCTATGCCCTTCTTGATCCCCGTAGACATCTTCGCTTCCCGTTCCCGGATGGCGTTAAGAATAACCTTACGGGCCTTTAACTTTGATACACCACAGAAGTAATCTATCAATTCCTCAAAGGCTTCCTCTTTGTCCTCCGCCTCCAAATTCACTTTTATAAATTCGGGCCGGTAAATATCACTCAGGACCATCTGAATCTCCCCCCTGGTATTATTCCTCTGACGGTGTTTCCGGAACCGGGGGGTCGGAAATAATCAGGTCCTCATTTTCGCTGAAATTTAAATTATCCTGAGAGAATTCAGGATTTCCTCCGGCCGGCGGAACTTCGTTTCCATCCTGCCACCAATTGTCATTCACATCCTGGGAGATATTCCTTCCCGCCTCTTCAACCCCTGAAACACCGGGGGTCCGGTTGATCAGGGCAAGGCCCAAACTAAGCACGAGAAACAGGGCCCCCAAGACCGTAGTGGTCCTGGTCAGCACATTGCCGGACCGGGAACCGAAGGCTGATCCTGAACCTCCGGCAAAAATACCGCCCAGACTGTCCCCCTCTTCACTCTGAAGGAGGACCAAAAAAACCAATAAAATCGCAACGATAACAAAAAAGACCAACAAAAGAACACTGAGCACACCCATCGGTAAAACTCCAAAATCGAATATCTTTCTATTCTATAAAATACTTCAGAAATGGTCAATGTGCTTTTTACAATTTACCGGCGGTCATCTCCTGAAATGCTGATCCGCTTACCGGCGTCAAAAAGATCCAGGTACACGCTGTTTCCGGAGATTACAGACTCGCAGATCTCCGGGTTGGTCACGACAAAGCCGTGAAGATCCAAGATCCCCCATTTAAGCAGTTGGGACGCCAGGGGCACACCGGGGCCAATCAGGATGAGTCCGGTCTTACGGGAAAGTTCCAAAAGGCGGGGAAGGGTTTTGTTGATTATGGCGGCCCCGGAGGTAAACACAAAATCCTGGGAAGAGAGGATGTATTCACAGGCCGAATCGGGGAAGTCCCCCTCTCTGGGCTGCTTTTCCAGGACGGATAACTCGCACACATCCGCCAGGACCTCCTCAAGGCGGCTGAAGCGGCCGATAACCGCCGCCTTCTTCCCCGCCGCCCTTTCCCGCCAGACATTAACGGGATCCCCCGCGGCGGCTATATTCCGGGCAACCTCTTCCCGTTCCGGGGAATTCCAGTACGCGTTGATGGCCGCGAGCCCCAGGCTTGCCTCGGCAAAATTCCAGGATTTTACCGAAACCGCCAAATCCCGGAGGGGCATCCCGTCACAATGGGCCGGCAGGGTACGGGGACGGGTATCCTCCACTGACGCCCCCTCCGCCGTCATGGCCAGCCCGCAGGAATCTCCGGATCGTACCATGGTCCACATCTTGCCTTCAAGAATAAGATCCGCCCGGTATTCCGGGGGTATTCCCCCTATTAACTCATCATAAAGCTCCCACATACCCCATTCCTTCAAATGCAAAAAACCAGTGTACCCCTATTCGCGGATGTCTTCCAGTTCTATGTCGGGGAAGCCTTTCAGGATAGTCTCCACTGCGCCCGGACTTAGGCCGGTGATCCGCAGGGTTCCCCGGCGGTGGGCAAGATCGTCTCCTTCGGAGGATACAAAAGAAACGAGGTTGCCTCCCGCTTCGGCAATGGCCCCCGCTACCTTGGCGAGCTGGCCCGGACGTTCGCTGATATTGAGGGCAATCCGTACCCCGGGATGCCGGGCGCCGAAGGCATTGATAAAAACCCGGAACAGGTCGGCGTCGGTGATGATCCCCACCAGGAGGGAACCCCTCATCACCGGAAGGCAGCCTATGCCCTTATCCGCCATGATCCGGGCGGCCTCTTCCACCACCTCGTGTTCGTCCACCGTGATCACACGGCGTTCCATGATTTTTTCAACCTTGAGTTTTGAAAGCAGGTAGCTAATCTCGTAGATATCCAGGGTAGTGGCCGGGGAAGGGCCGGCTTTGAGCATATCCTTGCGGGTTACAATTCCTGCCAGGGTATCGCTCTTGTCCAATACGGGCAGATGACTGATCTTTTCCTTGTCCATCAGGGACCGGGCCTCGTTTACCGACAGTTCAGGATGGACAAACACCGGGTTCTGGGTCATAACACGCCTTACTATCATAGGACACCTCTTAAAAATTGAGTTTACTACAATTATAGACAAAATAACGAACCCCAAAGTCGAAAAAGTAAAAGAATTAAAAAAATATAAATTTATCTTTTTCAGCTCGCGGTTAAGAATTCTTCCGGAAGTTACCCCCCCAGGTAGGCTACCTTTACCGCGTCATCCTTCATGAGATCTGCGGCAGGGCCGCTTTTCACCACCTGACCGGTTTCCAGGATATAGCCCCGGGCGGCTATCCCCAGGGCTTTGAAGGCGTTTTGCTCCACCAGGAGTATGGTGGTCCCGGCCTCGTTGATCCGCCGGATAACCGAAAAAATTTCGTCCACCAGGATGGGGGCGAGCCCCATGGAGGGTTCGTCCAGGAGGAGGAGCCGGGGCTTGGCCATCAAGGCCCGGCCCATGGCGAGCATTTGCTGTTCCCCCCCGGAAAGGGTTCCCGCTATCTGGCGGATCCGCTCCTTAAGCCGGGGGAATATTCCAAAGACCATTTCCATATCCGTTTTAATTCCCCCCCGGTCGCTCCGGGTATAGGCCCCCATCTCCAGATTATCCCGGACCGAAAGGTTAGCGAAGATCCGCCGGCCCTCGGGGGCTTGTACCAGCCCGGAAGCCACAATCCGTTCCGGGGGAAGGGAAGAGATGTTATTACCATCGAAAAAAACCGAACCCCCGGTCTTTTTGATGATGTTGGAAATACTATGGAGGGTAGTGGATTTTCCCGCCCCGTTGGAACCGATGAGGGTAATAATTTCCCTGGGGGCGACCTCAAAAGAAATGCCCCGGAGAGCCTGGATGGCGCCGTAGTGGACCACCAGGTCCGTCACCTTGAGCATCGGGTCAGCCATTTCCGCCTCCTACCTCTGCGTCCGCGCCTAAATAGGCCTTGATCACCGCGGGATTTCTTCGTATCTCTTCCGGGAGCCCCTCGGCGATGGTCTTTCCGTATTCAAGCACCATCAGGCGCTCGCAAATCCCCATCACCAGGCGCATATCGTGTTCAATGAGAAGGATCGTAAGGTTGAATTCTTTGCGGATAAAGCTGATGAGCTTCATGAGATCTTCCGTCTCCTGAGGGTTCATTCCCGCCGCTGGCTCGTCCAGGAGGAGGAGCCGGGGGTTTGCCGCCAAAGCCCGGACAATCTCCAGTTTCCGCTGCTCCCCGTAGGGCAGGTTTCGGGCAAGCTCGTGCTTCTTATGCTCGATCTTAAAGAGGGAAAGAAACTCCCCGGTCCGGTCGATCATGCGGGCTTCGTCGATGCGGAAACGCCTGGTCCGGAAGAGGGCATCCAGCGCGGTCTGCTTCCGGCTCGAATGAAGGGCGATCCGCACGTTATCCTCCACCGTGAGGTTGTTGAAGAGACGGATGTTCTGGAAAGTCCGGGACACGCCGATCTGGTTCAGTTTGGCGGGGGTCAGTTTGCTCACCTCGCGGTACAGGCCGTTCCGGTCCTGGAACAAAACCTGCCCCGTGGTGGAGGCATAGACCCCGGAAAGTATATTGAAAACCGTCGTTTTCCCCGCGCCGTTTGGACCGATGAGACCCATAAGCTCCCCCTTCCGGAGCTCACAGGAAAAGTTGCTCACCGCCCGGAGGCCGCCGAACTCAATGGAAATGTCGTCGATTTTGAGAAGCACGTCATTCATGACTTCACGCTTCCCTTGCACAGAAACGCCCCTACCCGGTCAACAAAACCGGCGATGGAGAACTCCTTCGTGCCCAAAAGCCCCTGGGGGCGGAAGAGCATCACGAAGATCAGGATCAACGGATAAATCAAGAGCCGGTAATCCTGGAGGAACCGGAGGAATTCCTGCAGATAGGTGATGAAAAATGCCGTCACGATGGAACCGGTCATAGACCCCATACCGCCGAGGACCACGAAGATCAGATAGTCAATGGACCGGAGAAACTGGGCGTCCCCGGGCTTGATGAAGCCCACCACCAAGGCGAAAAAGCAACCTCCAAGGCCAGCGATAAAGGCGGCGATCACAAAGCCCGTCATTTTGTAATGGAAGATATCGATGCCGTTAGAATTGGCGGCGATTTCATCCTCCCTGCAAGCCAAAATCGCCCGGCCGTAGCTGGAACGGAGGAAATTTTGCAAGAAGGCTACCACCACCACTACGGCGGTCAACACTACCGCGATGGCCAGCTCCGGATTGAGGACCATCTGGGTGGTGAACTGCCGTCCGTTGGGGCCCCCCGTGAGGGCCTTCAAGTTGATGAAGATCACCCGGATAATCTCCCCAAATCCCAAGGTCACAATGGCCAAGTAGTCGCCAGTGAGCTTTAGCACCGGGAAGCCGATGAGGAAGCCCGCCAGGGCCGCCAGCAGAGCGCCCATGACCACCGCCAGCGGCAGGGGCACATGCAGGTCCACGTTGAAGAAAATGCAGGCGTATGCGCCGATGGCAAGAAAACCTGCCTGGCCCAGGGAAAGCTGCCCCGTGATGCCCACGATCATATTCACCGATATGGCCATCATTGCGTTCACCCCGCCCATGGTGATGATATGCGCCGTATAGATATCCATGATCCCCGCCGCCGTAAGGCCCAGGGGCAGGATCACCGCCAGGATACCTGTTGCGGTAAGAATTATGGTTGAACGAAAGGGGAACGGGGTGTCTTGAATTTGTTTTCCCGCCATAATTTACACCTTGACCCTCAGTTTCTTGCCCATGATTCCTGTGGGCTTGATTAACAGCACGATGATCAATATGGAAAAGGAAATCGCGTCACTGAACTGGCTCGAGATGAATCCCTTGGTAAAAGTTTCGGCGATGCCCAGAATCAGCCCCCCGATCATGGCCCCGGGAATGGAGCCGATACCCCCGAGTACCGCCGCCACAAAGGCCTTAAGCCCCGGCATCATCCCCATCAAGGGGTTCACCTGGGGGTAGGCCGAGGCATAGAGCACCCCCGCCGCGGCCGCCAAAATTGAGCCCAGGCCGAAGGTGAAGGCGATGATGCCGTTCACCGACACACCCATGAGGCTCGCGGCCTTCAAGTCAAAGGAGACCGCCCGCATGGCCTTCCCCCGTTTGGTATAATTCACTATGTAATTCAGCGCCACCATGAGGAGGGCCGATAGGATAATCACAATCACCTGTATGTTTGAAATCGACAGCCCCCCGCCGAACTGTATGTTCACCACCTTGGGCTGGGGAAACTGCCGGGGGTTCGGCCCGATAAAGGGGATCACCCGGCCGCCGTTCTCCAGGATAAGGCTCACCGCAATGGCGGTGATCAGCGAGTTGAGCCGCGGCGACGAACGAAGGGGCCGGTAGGCCAGCCGCTCTATGGTCACCCCAAAGGCGGCGCAGACGATCATGGCCACCACAAAGGCCGCCAGCATCCCCAGAGGACCGGTACCGATGGCGCCCAGGACGAAAAAGGCCACATAGGCCCCCACCATGATGATGTCGCCGTGGGCAAAATTGATCAGCAGCACGATGCCGTAGACCATGGTATAACCCAAAGCGATGAGGGCATATATTGAGCCCAGGGACACGCCGTTTATTAACTGTTGAAGGACAATCATCTGCCACCCCTTGAAAATAACTGCAATCTGCTTCAAAAGTAGCGTAATTTGCTCAATTTGAAGCAGATACTCTTTACTTGGGATTAATCGTGGTACTATACACGTTTACTAGTTTATTGTCCCGTTTGACGATTTCGAGGATGGTCGCCGCCTTGATGGGGTCCCGGTGGGCATCGTAGCGGATATGACCGGTGATGTAGTCCCCGTCGGTCTTCGCCATGGCATCCTTCACCGCGACGGTATCCAGGGTTCCCGCAGCCTTGATGGCATTGGCAATGATCATCACCGAATCGTAGCCGTGGGCGGCTTGGGATTCCGCATAGGTGTGGGGATTGGCCGCTTCAAAGGCCTTCACAAAGGCGACGCCCCGGGGATCGGTAGTGTCCCGGGCAAAACCGGTGGACCAGTAGGCCGGGGGAAAATCGGGGCCTGCGGCGCCTTCAATCCCCGGCCAACCGTCGCAGCCCAGAATGGCGCAGCTGATCCCCTGGGAACGGAGCTGGCTGCCCTGGAGGGCCGCGTCGTTGTAGTAGTTGGGCAGGTACACCACATCGGGGTTGGCCCCTTTTATCCGGGTTATCTGGGCGTTAAAGTCCACGTCACCGGACTGGTAGCCCTCATCCGCCACGATCTGACCGCCATTTTTCAGGAACTGCTTCCTGAACTCACCGGCCAGCCCGGAGTTGTAGTCCGCGCCGGCATCGAAGAGGATGACCGCCCGTCTGGCCTTCAGGTTGGCCGAAGCGAAGTCCGCTGCCGCCACGCCCTGAAAGGGGTCGATGAAACAGGCCCGGAAGATGAAATCCCCCGCATCGGTGACCTTGGGGTTGGTGCCCGTGGGGGTGATGAGGACCACCTTCCGCTGCTGGGCCAG
>JAITNM010000214.1 GCA_031290475.1 Treponema sp.
GGGTGCTTGGTACGGGAAATTACGCCATTCCCGGCGAGTATGTCCGGTGCCTGTCTCCGGCGGTGGTTACCGCGGAACTGGAGAATTCCCTTAAGCGGCTCGGTACCGATTATATTGACATCTACTTTATCCATTGGCCCGATCTGAACTTTGGTAACGACGGCGCGCTGGAACTGCTTGCCAAATGGAAAAAAGAAGGCAAGATCCGCGCCGGCGCGGTTTCCAATTTCAATGCGGACCAGATAAAGAACGCCGTTGAAAAGGGCGGAATCAGCGGCATCCAGCCCCACATGAGTCTCTTTGCCCGGGGCAGTATTGACGACGGGGTAATTCCCCTTGCCGCGGAAAAGAACCTGGGTATTATGACCTATGGTTCCCTGGGCGGCGGAATTCTTACCGGCGCCTTTAAGGAGCCTCCCAAAATCACCGGCAAGGAGCTGCGGAGCTTTTTCTACGATTTCTTTACCGAAGCGAAGTGGGCCAAATGCAACAAGGTCCTGGACACGTTGCGGGAAATCGCGAACGCCCGCGGCGTATCGGTGGCCGAAGTGTCCATTAACTGGGTATTGGCCCAGAAGGGCGTCACCACGGCGCTTATGGGTACCACCAAGAGCGAAAACCTGGTGAAAAACGCGGCTGCCGCCGATTGGGAACTGAATGCGGAAGAACTGTCAAAGATTAACGACAGCTACAAAAAGAATTTAGGCTAAGCGAAATCTAAGGAAGCTGTTCCAGAATCCGGCATTTTGGAACAGCCCCATTTTATTCTAATTTGAAGGAGCATTTTATGAAAAAAGCAATTTTACTTCCCCGGAAGTATATCATCGGCAGGGGCATAATCAACGAAATCGGTTCTTATGCCGCCATGCTGGGAAAAAAAGCCGTGGTCATGTGGGGAAAAAGAACCAAGGAAAGTAGTGGTGAAGCGGTTCTGCAATCCCTTAAAGCCGCGGGCGTTGAGGTTGTTGATGTTATCTTTAACGGCGAGTGTACCAAGGCGGAAGTTACCAGGATTGCCGGTCTTGCGAAGGGCAGCGATATGGTTATCGGTCTCGGCGGGGGCAAGGCTATTGACGCGGCAAAGGGCGCGGCCATCTTCGCGAAGCTTCCCCATATCATTGTACCCACCATCGCTTCCAACGATTCGCCCACCAGCGCCTGTACCGTATGGTACGATGAACACGGCGTTTGCGTAGGCTTCGATCTCTGGCCGTCCAATCCCGATTATATCCTGGTGGATACTGAAATTATCGTAAAAGCCCCCATCCGTTACTTTATCGCCGGTATCGGCGACGCCATGGCAACGTGGTTTGAGGCGGAAGCGTCCTACCAGTCCCGGGCGGTGACCTGCTCCGGCGGTATCCCCACCCTGACGGCCATGGCCATGGCCAAGCTCTGCTATGAAATCCTGACCGAATACGGACTCCAGGCCATTGAGGATGTAAAGGTCCATGCGGTTACCCCGGCGGTGGAGAAAGTGATAGAGGCCAGCACCCTGCTTTCCGGCATTGGCTGGGAATCCGGCGGTCTTGCCACGGCGCATACCCTGGGGAACGGCCTGCCCGTATTGGCCGAAACCCATCCCTATATGCACGGCGAAAAGGTTTCTTTTGGTCTTATGACTCAGCTTTGCCTCGACGATTCTCTTTCTATAGAGTTAGTCGAAAAGACCGCGATCTTCCTGGTAAAA
The DNA here is from genome assembly GCA_031290475.1 of Treponema sp. Lineage (GTDB taxonomy): Bacteria > Spirochaetota > Spirochaetia > Treponematales > Breznakiellaceae > JAITNM01. Next base: position 1,691 of record JAITNM010000214.1, read on the forward strand.
GCCGGGCTTCCCGTTACCCTTGGGGATATCGGGCTTGGTTCCATTACCCGGGAAAAGATCCTGGAATTTGCCGTGGGCCAGACCGGGGCGGGCGCCTTTGTGCATAACCACAACTTTAAGGTTAGCGCCGGGGATCTTGCCGATGCCATGATCGCGGCGGATGCCCTGGGCAAGAAGATCAAGGCCCAGGTAGGAAAATAACCAAGCCGTTTGGGCAATGGTTCATGAGGGCCGTTTCAAAATTGAGATTTTGGAACGGCCTTTTTTGCGCGCCGATAATATTGGCGGATGTACCTCAAGAGACTTGCAGAAATTCCAAAAAAATAGTACATTTAAGAATGTAAATCGGTACGAAGGGAGCATATATGGCTGATCAGAACCAATTGGTCACATTTCAACTTGGTGAAGAGTTGTATGGAATAAATATCATGGACGTCAAGGAGATTGTCCGGGTTCAGGCCATCAGGGCAATCCCTAATGCTCCGGGTTATGTAGAGGGTATTTTTAACTTGCGGAGTGAAATCATCCCGATTATCAACCTGCATAAGCGTTTTCATTTGAAAAAGCTGCTTGCCTCCGAAGAGGATGAGCTGCTTTCCGGGTTTATTATCATTGATATTGATGGTATGAAGCTGGGGGTTATTATTGACCGGGTCTCCCGGGTGGTTACCATCGAAAAAGAGGATATCCAGCCCCCGCCTCAGATGTTGAGCGGTATTGGAGCTGAATATATCCAGGGGGTGGTGCGCCAGGAGCAAGGGTACCTTATCATTTTGGATATCCGGGACCTCTTTAACCCCAAGGAATTACAAAAAATTGCCGAATTGAGGCGTTAGATATTTCAGCCGAATCATTGGGAGCCTGCCGGGCTTATGGATTTTTGCAATCTGACGCTTTGGGCCGGCCTCATCTTTTAGTAGTTGATCACCGGCACTTGGGGTAATACATGAAGATAGAAGTCTATTCTCCGACCATAAGACGGAAGGAAATGGATGCGGTACTTACAGCCATGGTTGAGGATAAAGTCGGCCCTGGGGAACAGGCGCGTTTTTTAATTCAAATAGCCAAAGAGCATCTCCAATTTGATTATTGTCTTGCCCTGCGGAGTCCCGCCATTGCGCTCTACATGGCCCTGAGTTCCCTTAGCCTGGAGGATGGTCAGGGAGTGGTGATTTCCGCCCTTTCACCCCGTTATTACGGAGAGGTACTCAGGGAACTGCGGCTTAAGCCGGTTTACTGCGATGTAGAGCCAGGTATGGCGGTGATAAGCGCCGGGACCGTGGGCGCTGCTCTGGCAAAAAAAGAAGACGGCCTGGTCCCCCGTTGCGTGGCGGCGCACCACACTTTGGGCTATGCGCCGGATACGGCGGCCATTACCCAGTTAGGGCTCCCGGTTATTGAAGACTGCTCCCAAAGTTACGGCGCCCTGATCGGGGAACAGCGCTCAGGTTCCTTTGGGGCCCTTACCATCCTGGGACTTGAGGAGCGGGATATGCTCACCGCCGGGGGAGGGGCGCTGCTCTACGCGGTAAACCGCCGGGACGCGGGGGTGCTGCGGAACCTGTCTCCTTTTAACGAGTACAGCCTCCCGGACTTGAACGCGGCCATGGCGGTGGTTCAGTTTAAAGAATCGGGGAAGAATTTAGAGAAGCGGCGGGAAATCGCCCAAATTTATACCCAGTCGGCCTTACGGACCAGGCATAAACAGTTTGTTTTGACGGAAGACGGGGAACATCATGCTATGGAATACAATAATTACGCCTTTCCCCTGATCCTGGAAACAGGGCTCAAAGACGTGAAGGCCTATGCCAAGAAGAAGGACATTGGGGTGGAAACCGCCTTTGAGGATACCCTGATGGGCGCCGGCGCTTTGAGTCCCGAGCTGTGCCCCGAGGCGTATTCTTTATCGCTCAGGACCGCCCTTTTCCCCCTTTACCCCCGGTTGAGTTCTTCTGAAGCGGAAAAAGTTGCCAAACTTATCATGACTTTGCCCTAGGGGGATGAACCGGAAATGGTTGAAATACGGCGGGCGTTGTTGTTTGTTAATGCCCATAAGGAGGCTGCTCCTCTTCTTGCTGAAGCAATAAAGGGAGAACTGGCTTCTTTGGGTATTGCCTGCGATTTCTACCCCTTTGAGGGGCTCAACGTACCGGCAGGGGATCCTTTGCCGTTCCCCTCAACCGAAGAAAGGCCGCTTTTAAAGGATCGGCGGGATGCGGACCTTGCCTTTTCCCTGGGGGGAGACGGGACGGTCCTCCTTGCCGCGAGAACCATTGCGCATCTGGGAATCCCCATCTTCCCCATTAACATCGGGACCCTGGGCTTCATCGCCGTGGTTCACCCGAATGAATGGCGTATGACATTCCAGGACTGGCGCCGGGGAACCGCGGGTATTTCCCGGAGGCTCATGCTGGAAGTTGCCGTAGAACGGGAGGGGAAGACCCTAATCCACGCTTCGAGCTTAAACGACGCGGTAATCTCCGCCTCGGGTATTGCCAAGATAATCCGCCTTGAGGTCCACTGCGATTCCATGAACCTGGGACATTACCGTTCCGACGGCCTCATTGTGGCTACCCCCACCGGTTCTACCGCCTATTCGGTGGCCGCAGGGGGGCCTATTCTGGACCCGGAAATGGAAGCCCTGATCATCAATCCCATCTGTCCCTTTACCCTTTCGAACCGGCCCATGGTGGTTCCCGCCACCGAGACGGTAATTGTGGAGGTGGAGGCGGAACAGCGAAGCGGCGTACTGTTGACTTTAGACGGCCAGGTAACGGAAAAACTTGAAGTAGGGGACCGGGTATTAATACGCAAAGCGCCGTATGAGGCCCGGATAATCGCTTCCGGTAGGAAGGGATTTTACAACGCCCTGCAAACTAAGTTAAACTGGTCCCCAGGGAGTCCCCATGCTTGAGGAACTTACGGTCCGGAATTATGCGTTAATCGACAATCTTACTATTTCATTCCAGGGAGGGTTCAATGTCCTTACCGGAGAAACCGGGGCGGGAAAATCAATTATTGTGGGCGCCCTGAGTTTCCTTCTGGGCGCCAGGACCGACGCTGAGGTGATCCGCACCGGAGCGGAAGAGGCCAGTGTTTCTGCGGTGCTTACCCTGGGTGAGCAGAGCCGGGATGCTCTGGAATGGCTTAAGGGACGGGATATAGAGATTGAGGATGGGCAGCTTATCATCAGGCGGAACATAAAAACTACGGGCCGGGGGGCGATATATATTCAGAATGTACCGGTCACGCGGAACGATCTTGAGGAATTTATGGCTTTCCTCTTTGATCTTCACGGACAGCATGCCCACGAATCCCTTATGAAAAAGGAAAGCCACCGCCGTTACCTGGACCGTTTTGCGGGTATTGAAAACGAGGTCATGGAATTTAACCGGGTATTTTTGACCCTGGCGGAAAAGAAAAAGGCCTTTGAGGCTTCGGTGAGTTCCGAACGGGACCGGAATATGCGTCTTGAGGTGCTGAACTACGCGGTAGAGGAAATAAAAGCGGCGGGCATAAAAAGCGGCGAAAGCCGGGAACTGGAAGCGGAGGCGGCCAAGCTTGGGGATTTTGAAAAGCTGGTAGGACTTGTGAATACTTCCGCGGAGTCTTTCTGTGAAGGGGAATCTTCCCTGATACCCCTGGCCCGCAGGACGCGAAACGCCCTGGACAACGCCGCTGCCATTGACAGTGATCTTACGGCAATGCGCCGGCGGTTTGAGGATCTTTTCTATGAAGCGGAAGATCTGTCCGCCGAATTCCGCTCGTACCGGGATTCGCTCCAATTCGATCCTGCCCGGCTGGAAGAAGTGGAAGAGCGGCTTGCCATGCTCTACCGGCTCAAGAAAAAATATGCGGGAAATGCCGGGGCAACAACCGGCGAGGACGCCGTTTTAGCCTACCAAGAACAGGCCGAGGCGGAAATCGAAGCCCTTACCGGGGCTGAAGAAAACCGGGATAAGCTTAAAGCCGAGATCGTTGTTTTGGAAAAGGATATAGCCGCCCGTTCGGCTTCCCTCTCGGGGAAACGGTCTCTGGCTGCGGTCAATCTAGGAAAACGGATTAGCGGGATCATACTAAATCTGGGTATGCCCAATGCCCGGTTTTCTGTTTCCGTTACCGGGAAGGGAAAGAGTTTAAGCGGGAATTTTGTTATCGGCCCCTGGGGCGCCGATGAGGTGGAATTCCTCATATCCGCCAATACCGGGGAGCCCCTCAAAGAGCTTGCGAAGATCGCCAGCGGAGGTGAACTTTCCAGGGTAATGCTGGCAATTAAGACGGCCCTTTCCGATAACGGCGCGGTCTCAGGGGGCGGCGCCGCCAAAGAAGAGGACGTTAGTTCCGGAAGCGACGCCTCCGCAGAGACCCTGATATTCGACGAGATAGACGCCGGTATCGGCGGGGAAGTGGCCCTCATGGTGGGGGAATACCTCGCCCGGGTAGGGGAGCAGAAGCAGATTTTTTGCGTCACCCACCTTGCCAGTATTGCTGTCAGGGCGGATAATCATTTTAAGGTTGAGAAGCGGATCGTGGACGGCGGGGGAAACAGCAGGCCGCGGACGGTGACCACGGTAAAGGAACTTAACGGGAAGGTGCGCCGTGAAGAAATTGCACGGATGCTGGCGGGAGATTCAGGGGGAAGCGTGGCATTGGCCCATGCCGAGGAACTGCTTTCCAGGTATAAACGGAGTTAGGAATGGCGCAGACGGCCAATGAGAATCGACAGGACTATTTAGAAAAGATAAAGCCTTACCAGGAGGAAATTGCACGGATTCAGGACAAGGAAAAGGATATTTTAAGTCATCTTTCCGCCTTTTCTGAGGAAGCGGCTCTGCAAAAGCTTGCCCTGGCGGATGAAATGTTCAACCTTACTTCCTGTTATATGCTAGAGAATAAGATCTACCAGAGCATATTTAATAAGCAGAGTGAAGATATGCTCAATGTCAGTAGAAAATCTCTTTTTAAAGGGATCGTTTACATGGAAGATATCGTTACTAATTTGATTGATGCGCCCTATTCTGATTATGAAGACAGGGTTTATGCTCTTTCCGGGGCGGGCGCGGAAAAGGTGTACTCATTGGTCCGGAAAATGGGCTTTACCATCGATCTTTTGGCGGACGAGTACGGGGGTGATACTTCAAAATGGAAGTGGACCTTTGTTGACCTTGAGGGGCGGTGCGCCGCTGTAGCAAAGAATGTGCTGGATTTGAGGAATATTTTGGTAAATTTAGATCCCAGAGCCCCTGACTATGAGCTGACCGCTTTATACACCAGGCTGGTAAAAAAACTCCTCACCCAGGCGGCGGAACGGTTCCGGGAAAAGTACGAGATTTCTTCCCAGCGGAGGGAAGATTTTCTCCGGGGTATAGATTTCCTCAATGCCCTGAAGCGTATTCATATTATTCTTGATGAACGGAAAGAGGCGGAAGAACTGAAAAAGACCGCTGAAGTATGGTTTCAAAAATTGAATAAGGATATGATAAAAAAGAAGGGAGCTTCCTAGAGTCTGCCGGGCTTTAGCCCTTTCACGTTGCTTGACAAACTCAAATCTATTTTATACAATATTGAAAATTAACCAGGAGCATAGGTTTAATAATAGATAAGAGCGTTATATTCTTTCTTATTTCCTAGCAGAAAAATAGGAAATAAAGATCAACAGGCAAATGCCTGGTTGTTTTACGTTTAATCTGTATAGATGTAAGTCCAGTCAGAAATGGCGTGTGGTCTATCTGCGGCACGTATCCCCTTGGGGTAAGGTTGCCGCTTTGGATTACACGCCATTTTTTATCGGTAGGAGTTATGCCGAACGGATTCGACTTCGGTTTAACTGCGCGGCGATTCCGCCGCGCTATAGAGGAGTTATGCCGAATGACTGAGACAAGACTGGGGACCCCCACCGGGCAGCGACGCTGCGATGGCTCCCCCCTGGGGCCCCCCGCCGGGCAGCGACGCTGCGAAGGTTCCCCTCTGGGGCCCCCCACCGAGCAGCGACGCTGCGAAGGTTCCCCTCTGGACGCAAACGCTTTTCTTGCAAGCGAACCCATTGGGAAATTGTTGCTCAAATTCTCGATCCCCTGTGTATTGTCTATGCTGGTAAGCGCCCTTTACAACATCGTAGACCAAATTTTTATCGGCTGGAGTATCGGGTATCTGGGAAACGCGGCTACTAATATCGTATTTCCCTTTACCCTCATTGCCCTTGCGGCCGGTATACTTATCGGAGACGGCAGCGCCGCTTTGTTTAGTCTCTCCCTGGGAAGCGGGGACCGGGAAACAAGTCATACCTGTGTTGGTAACGGTATTGTACTATCCATCATTGCCGGTATTATCCTCACCGTAATAGGATTTCTTTTCACCGGCAAACTGCTCAAGTTGTTCGGCGTAACCGAAGCAAGTTACGGTTATGCCTGGGATTATATGCGCATCATACTGATGGGTATACCGTTCTATGTTTTTTCTTCCGGCATGAACGCCCCTATCCGGGCGGACGGATCGCCCGGGTATGCCATGTTTACCATGGTTCTTGGCGCCGTCCTCAATCTCATTCTTGATCCGGTTGCCATCTTTGCGCTTGGCATGGGGGTGAAAGGGGCGGCAATCGCTACGATTATCGGACAAATTGCCTCTTGCATCATGACGGCGGCCTATTTCTTTAAGCCCAAGGCGTTTAAGTTTCGTAGAGAAAGTTTCAAACTAAACCGCCTTGTTTCCACTAAAATTTGTCAGCTTGGTATTTCCAGCCTCATTATTCAGCTTGCCATCGTTATTATCATGACTGTTGCCAATAATATGATCGGCATATATGGGCCATTATCAAAATATGGGGCGGATATTCCCTTGTCGGTTGTCGGTATTGTGATGAAAGTTTTTGGTATTGCCATTGCTTTTATTGTTGGTATTGCAGTCGGCGGCCAGCCGATTATCGGCTATAACTACGGGGCGGGGAACTACAAACGGGTTTATGCAACACTGCGCCGGGTTGTTGCCGCCAATGCCGCTGTCGGTCTTGCCGCCATGCTGATTTTTGAATTTTGCCCCCATGTTATTGTACGGATTTTTGGCAGCGAGAGTGATTTATACAATGAGTTTGCCTATTTGTGTTTCCGTATTTTTCTTGGGGGTATTCTGCTTTGTTGTATGCAGAAAACCGGCAGTATCTTTTTACAGGCCATAGGTAAGCCAATAGAGTCAACCCTGTTATCGTTATCACGAGACGTTGTTTTCCTTGTTCCGGCGGCGATCATTATGGCGGTTAATTTTGGGGTTACCGGTATGTTATGGGCCGCTCCCATTGCCGATGTTTTAGCATTTATATTCACTGTTATTTTAATTGCCCGTGAATTAAAGCTAATAAAACTTTTGGAGGCAAAATAATGAAAGAAAAAACTTTTATAATCAAAAACCCGGTATGGATGCATCCGGGGACGGCGGTTTCCTTTACCTTTAGAATGGAAAAATTCTCAAGCACTATAACTGTCTCACGGGGCGGGGATACCCGCAACGGAAAAGAATTTTATGAACTAATGAAACTTCGGAATGTGAA
>JAITNM010000216.1 GCA_031290475.1 Treponema sp.
CAGATTCTTTATATCCGCTATACATGAATATAGACTTTTTAAAATTTTATCAAAATTCGTAACTATTCAGTCGCCTGCGGGGGATAGCGAAAATCGGCGGAATGAAGGGGCTTTTAGCCTCGAAATGAGCCGATTGGGAGCGAAAGGGGGCGGTAGCCCTCTTTGTTAAAGCACTGGAGAACAAGAAAAGTTCTGAAATCACGCTGCGACTGAATAGTTACGATGGTGGACCAGAATAAACGCATAGAATGTTACGGGGGAGCAACAGATCCTATTAAGCCGCATTTTTGTCGCGGCTCCCCCCCTCGTTCCAGCCTACTTACGGAAAACCGGTGGGTTTTTCCGCACCGGTGGTTTCTTACATTCTATGTGTTTATCCTGTGCTGTCAGATGATTACGGCTGTCAGCTGATTTGCTTGACAATCGACAAATAGCATGACAAAATTATCCCTTAATGGAGTTGGATTCCGGCAGAATTTTATGGTAACAGGAGGCTGATTTTGGAAGATCCTATGAAATATACAATGGAGCATTCTATTGAGGACTTTAAACGTTCCATGTCGCGGGTATTTGATCCCCTCCCGCCGCCGCCGATAGTACATACTTACCGGCAGGCGGGAGCCGGAGAAAAGACACTAAAAGATAAATCCGGCAGTTCGAAAATGGATTTGTTATCTCCGGAAGAAAAGGCGAATATTACCCAGCAGAAAGTCGTTCTGGTTGTGGATGATGCGGCGGAATACCTCCAGGCTTGCAAGAATATTTTGGAATACCGCTATGGGCTGTTTTTGGCAAAATCCGGTGAAGACGCCCTCAACGTACTACAGAAACACCTGGTGGATATTATCCTCCTGGATATTGAAATGCCCGAAATGTCCGGGTTTCAACTGTTCGATGTCTTGAAGTGCAACCCCGCGTATTGTACTATCCCGGTTATCTTTGTTACTTCTCATGCTCAATCCGATATAATCACCAAAGCGATAGAGCTTGGCGCGAAGGGGTATATCGTAAAACCCTTTAAGGAGATGGACCTTATAGCAAAAATCACCCAGACGCTGAGCGCGTCGCCGGGAAAGATGGCCGTAATCGATCTGTCCAGACAGCTTATCGATATCGAGAAAAATCTTATTAAAATACAAAAATTGTTGGAAGACGATAAAGATCCTATCAATGCTTATGAAAAAATACTGAATTTACAACAGGAGACATTCTGGGCATTTAGTAAGATACTGAGGGAAAACAACTACAATTCCTTCATTAAGATGCGTCTTACCCGGATATACTCCCTGATAAAAAACGAAGATGCTCAGGCTTTCTCCAGACTAAAGGAATTTATCGACGATCTGGGCGTCCGGGATCTGGTTGCCGGTTTTACGGAACAATGAAAACAAAGATGCACACGAAATTCAGCGCCAGGTATCATATGTGTTCACTCCTGTTTTTCCTTCGTTTGTTTGCGGTTCTTGTCCTGCTTGGCTCTCTTTCCGTGTCCCGTCTTTGGGCGCAAACAAAGCCGGGCCGGGGGGACTACCTCACCGTTAAGGTCGCCGTCATGGGGCCGGGGGACGAGCTTTACTTCTGGTGGGGGCATATCGCCCTGGTTATCGACGACGCCGTTACTGGGGAAAGCCGTTTTTTTGATTACGGAATTTTTTCCTTTGAGGCCGATCACTTTTTTTCCAATTTTGCCCTTGGCCGACTCCGTTACAGTTGCGGGGTATCGCCCGCGGAGCGCAGTTACCGGGCCTACCGGAATACCAACCGGGACATTACACTGTACACCCTGGACCTGCCTCCCCAGGTACGGGAAGAGGTGCGCCGTTTTGCGGAAACCAATGTGCTCCCGGAAAATAAGTACTATTGGTACCACCATTTTAAGGATAACTGTTCAACCCGGATTCGGGACATCATCGATCTGGCAACCGCCGGTCAATTTAAGGCCGTCCTTGGAAGCGCGCCGGCCCGCTATACCCTGCGTCAGGAAGTGATGCGTCATACCTGGTTTAATCCTTTTTTCGACTGGTTTTTCAGTTTCCTGATGGGTCAGGATATTGATGTGCCCATAACGGTTTGGGAAGAGATGTTCCTGCCCCAGGCGGTCGGGGACCGGATTCTGGACTTTACCTACACGGATGCCGGCGGTAATGAGCGGAACCTCGTGACAAAAGTCGAGGCCCTGAACCGGGCTGTAAACAGGCCGGTGGTGCTGGATGTTCCCCGCAGGCAGTGGCCACGGGAACTCGTGCTGGGCCTCGCGGTTTCCGTTCTTATTGCCATGCTCATGCTGCTCAAGCGCGGAAGTCCTGTTGCTTCCAGGATAAGTCTGGGGGTAGTACAATCACTTTTAGGACTCTTTTTCGGCGTTGCGGGATCGGTACTCTGCTTTATGAGCTTTTTCACGAACCACGATTACACGTACCACAACATTAATGTGATTTATGTTAATCCCCTGCTCCTCGCCGCGGTCCCGTTAGGAATATTGTACGCCCGCGGCAAAGGCGGCGCCGGCCGTTTCTCTCACGTCTGGTTTCTGCGCGCCTTATGGACTTACGTTTTTCTAGCCGGCGTCCTTTCGCTTTTGATACGGATACTCCCCAATTTTTACCAGCAGAACCAAGTGACGCTAGCGCTGATGCTCCCCTTCGCGTTCAGCTTAAGCTTTTTTCCGGAGCGGATTAAAACCTTTAGTATACGGCTTTAGGGGTGAAACTATTAAAAGGGGGGATCACCTCGGAATGCACCTCTGTAGCCCATATTGTTTTTTCGCTAAATTTATCTACGCTGCTCCCCCTCGCTCCATCTGACCACTTTGATACTTGAGGAAGTGGTCATATTCCGCTACCCCCACTCCTTTTTCGTGATAACTTCAATCCTTAAGCAGGACGAGCGTATATAAAGATTTGTCCACAGATTGACACAGATTAACACAGATTAGGAAGAGATTTCGTAAGGCGAAATCTCATAGTATCCGAAAATCCATGAATCAAAACAGAAATCCGTGTTAATCTGTGAACATCTGTCGACTGTCCCGGCTTTTTTATTTAGATGCGCTGGCCCAGAATCTTTAAGCAGTAGACCTGAACTTACTGTCGGCTTGAGGCGGCGGCGGCTTCGGCGTCCAGGCCGGCGGAGGCGAAGATTTCTCCGGCGCGGCGCCAGGCGGCGGCGGCCTCGGTCTGGCGGCCCGCTTTGGCAAGCA
>JAITNM010000231.1 GCA_031290475.1 Treponema sp.
ATGCCGGTTATGAACGGATACGAGGTTCTTAAAAGACTCAAGGAAAAAAAGGAAACCCAGGAAACACCGGTTATTTTTTTAACTTCCATGAGTGATGCTACCAGTGAAATAAAAGGCCTTAATCTTGGCGCTGTGGATTATCTCTCCAAACCATTTTCCCCTCCCCTCCTGCTGAAGCGGCTTGAACTCCATCTTAAGGTGGTTTCCCAACAGCAGGAATTAATAGCCTATAACAATAACCTGCGGGACATGGTAAGGACCCGGACAAAAACCATCTTGGACATGCAAAATGCGGTCCTAAAAATTGTATCGAACCTGGTTGAAAGCAGGGATGAAATAACCGGCGGTCATGTAGAGCGTACCCGGGGATATTTGGCAATCCTCTTAGACGGCCTTATTGTCCGGAATTTATACAAAGAAGAGATACAGGACTGGGATCGGGACTTCTTTCTCCAGTCCTCCCAGCTTCATGATGTGGGAAAAATCGCCATACCCGATAAGATCCTGATGAAGCCGGATAAGCTTACTAACGAAGAATTTGAGGAAATGAAGAAGCATACCCTGTTTGGGGTGCAGATAGTTGAAGCCATTCAAAAAGAAACTCCGGAGAGCGATTTTCTTACCCATGCCAAGATCCTGGCCGGAAATCACCATGAAAAATGGAATGGGACAGGCTATCCCAACCAATTAAAAGGGCTGGATATCCCCTTGGGCGGCCGGCTTATGGCTATTGCGGATGTTTATGACGCCTTAATATCCTTACGGCCATATAAAAAGCCCTTTACCCACGAAGAGGCTTCTCAGATTATTATTGACGGCAGCGGCACTCAGTTCGATCCTAATCTGATCGAGGTATTCATTTCTGTTTCTGACCAGTTCGACGCAATGGTAAAAGAACTCCATGCTCAGAAATCGTAAGGCAACCGGTTTTTTCAAAATAACCGATTTTGAAAAATTCTCATCTTTAAATATAAGGTATTTGACACCATCGTGTAGATTTTGCTATAATGGTTTACCATATTCTGCCGATTAGGTAGATAGAGGGAGATTCTGTGGCCTCGGTCCATGTTTATAAACGATTTGAAAATAGCCTCGTTCAAAAAATAAAAAAGGTAGTTGTCGCCGGGGTTCTGGGCATTGTCCGGTTTTTCAAGACCCTGGCTAGCCTTCTCGTCCGGCGTTATACGGTCGTTCTGGTCCCTCATTCCGAAAAGAAAGTATATAACTTCCATGTAAGCCTCCTCTCCCTGTTCTGTGTAATCCTGGTTATTATTGGCGTCATAGGCGCCTTTTTCTGGTACGGCACTTCCTATAACGGCGCCCGGGGTATGCTGGCGGTTAAGGATAGCCGCCTTAAAGATACCCAGGCCAGTCTGGATGACCTTAGGGATGAAATTTCCCAGCTTTTGCGGCAGACCCGGGGTTTCCAGGCCGTTTTGTCCGATACCCTTTCTTCCCTGGGGATAAATACCTCGGTTAATAATGCCGCAAATCCCGCGGCTTCCGGAGACTTATCCTCCTTTTTTGATGTCCGGGAAACTGCCGAAGGCGCCCTTAAAGAAATTGACGATGTCCGTAACCTTACCGAATACCTTTCTTCCGTAGTGGAACCGGTCAAAGAAATTGGCACCCTCTTTGCCTCCCAAAGCGCCCTGCTTACGGAAATCCCCAATATTTGGCCTATCAAAGGCGGGATAGGCCATATTTCCATGTATTTTGGTCAAAACGCAAACCCCTTTACCGGTCAGTATTACATCCATAAGGGCATAGACCTTTCCACCTACCGTTCCGGCGATCCCATTGTAGCTACTGCGGATGGTCAGGTTGTTACCCTCGATTATGACGCTGCGGGGGGTTTTGGTTACTATATTATTATTAAGCATAAACATGGATTTTATACCCGGTACGCCCATATGCTCTCCTTTAAGGTAACTAAAGGACAGAGGGTCCAGCAGGGTGATGTAATCGGTTACATCGGTAATACCGGACTTTCCACAGGTCCTCATGTACATTACGAGGTTCATATTGGTTCGGATGTGGTAGATCCCTATAAATACTTGAATATCCGTTCCAGCAATGTCTCCCACACCAGCCGTTAGATAAGTAGTATGGCTATAAAGCGGCGGGATGATTACTCGGTTAATACCATTATCGGTCCCCATACTTCTGTTAACGGTGATGTAGATTCAGGTGGGTTTACCCGGGTAGACGGCAGTTTACGGGGAAATCTGAGCACCAAAGGCCGGGTAGTTGTGGGCAACAATGCCCGCATGAAAAGCAATGTCACCGGCACGTCGATAACCATAGGCGGGGTAGTTTACGGCAATGTGCTGGCCAGTGAACGGGTGATGCTCCTGACCACCGGCGTAGTAATCGGGGATATCATCACCCGGCGGATACAGGCGGATGAGGGCTGCATTATCCATGGGAAGGTAACCATCTGTCTGAGCGACGAAAAATGGAACAGCGCTGTCAGTGAATTTTGGGATATTCAGGAGGTAAAATCCGTATTGGCGGGATTTTCCCTGCGGCTTGATCGGGCGGAAGCCAAACCCATCGAATCCATGCTGGTGGATATAAAACCGCCGGACCGTCCCGAAGATTCAGTTGGCCAGCCCCTTGCATCTTCAAATCCCTTAGCCTTCCCGGTACTCTTGCCCTCATCTTTGCAGCAGCAGGAATTACCCCTCAAAGACCGGGAAGAGACCGAAATGAAGCTGGAAGCCCTCCCGAATCAATTATGGAAATTTCCGGAACATTTTTCCGCCTTTAGTTCCCATGGAGAACCTGCCTCAACGTTTCAGGAACCGCCTGTTCGGGAAGATCCCCCCAATGAACCCCATCTGCCCATACCGGAACCGGCATCCTCCGAAGCATCTTCGAATTTTTCTCCGGCGGAAACGGCCGGAGAAGCGTCCTATGACGAGGCTGTGCTAAAAACTTTGTCCGATGATCCGGACTCATTATCTACGCAGCCGGACTCTGCTTTGCCTGTTCCGGCGGGAACTTCCCAAGAAACCGGAAGTGAAGACCCCGGGGCCGGGGTAAAGCCGTTAAATGCGCCGGCCTTTGAGGGGAGTTTTGGTCTCTATTCCCCGCCTGTTTCAACGGACGAAGAAAGCCCTGTTGCAGACAGCGGCTTGCCGGGAACCGAAGCGCGGGGCATTGATACGCAGGAGCCCGGGCCTTCCGATACTGACCCTTCAAAGGTCGAAAATCATGGCGAAGGTTGATTTTCCGGATACCAATTTTATCTTTAACCCCGCCTCTTACGCCAATATTCAGGCGGAAGCGGGAAAAACCAAAGAACGCGCCGCAGTACGGGAAAACCGGAAGCCCAAGTTTTCTAAAATTCTGGAAAATGCCGAGGCTGCCGGAACTGAGGAGCCGGAAAATATTCCCGCATCGGAAGAAGCCTTGCAGGGACTGCTGGATGAGGTGCATAGTTCCGGGGATGATCTAAAAAGGCGGCCCTTCCCGGAAGAAATTAAACGGTATAAACAGGCGGTACGGAATTTTATTCATTATGTTGTGGAAAACGGGTATACTGTGGAGGATCAGACGGGAATTCCCAATTTTCTTAGACCGGGATATAAAGGACAGCGGGGAACCGAAGAAGCAAAAGCCCGAAAAAAACACACCCTGGTGAAGGTGGTGGATCAAAAACTGGAACGGCTTGCCGCGGGGATCATGGCAGGTCAGCTCAACCAGTTACAACTCCTGACCCGGATTGATGAAATTGCCGGACTTTTGGTAAATTTACTACAGTAATTGAATTGTGGAGGAAAATCATGAAACTTTGTTTCATGTTCGATTCAACGGTGCGGCTATATGACCGCGCTAAAGAGAGGTTATCATGACTTCTGATGATTTTGAAGATATACCCGAAGATATTGATGAGGATATCAGCGCCCTGGAGGACAATCCCGTCGAGAACGAAGAATCTGACGTAATTGTGGAATCCGGAACCAATCTGGAAGCTTTAGCCCCGGATACTCCCATATACCGGCTCAGACTTTCCTATTCCAATGAAACCTTTTTGGCCATTTATCTGGGAGAATTTCTCCACTGCGGGACCAAGGTTCTCGTCCCTACGCGGTATGGCAAGGATCTGGCCCAAATCATAGGCCCCTGCCAGCGAAAGGGCGCCGAAATTGTCCGTATAGAACGGGTCGCCACCAGTGAGGATCTGGAACGGGTAGTTCAGAATAAGAAGCAGGAAGGGGAGGCCTTCAATATCTGCAAAGAAAAAATAGAGACCCACAAATTGGAAATGAAGCTTGTTTCGGTCCATTATCTATTAGATGAACCAAAGATACTTTTCTTCTTCACTGCCGAAAGCCGGGTGGATTTTAGGGAATTGGTTAAAGACCTGGTGAGTATCTTCAAAACCCGGATAGAACTGCGCCAGATTGGGGTGCGGGATGAGGCCCGGATTGTGGGCGGGCTTGGGGTCTGCGGCCATGGGTACTGCTGCCACGCGGTATCGGACAAACTCAAGCCGGTTTCAATAAAAATGGCAAAAGATCAAAACCTCTCGCTCAATTCCATGAAAATATCCGGCCCCTGCGGTCGTCTCCTCTGCTGCCTGTCCTATGAGCACAATTTCTATGCCGAACAGCGGAAACTCATTCCCCAGGAAGGAATAAAACTCAGTTACGATGGAAGCTTCTGGAAAGTAGTGGAGGTAAACGCGGTGACAACCACGGTAAAAATCTCCGCAGAAGACGGCAGACAGCTGCAACTGCCGGCTTCTCAGTTTGAACGGATTGACGGTCGCTGGCGGGTTAAAGGAGCCCATTAATCGGGATTTTTGCGTTAGTTTTGGTGCAAAAATCCACAAGTCCGACAGGCTCCTAGAAACCCGACAAACTCCAGGCGGCTTTAGCCGTAAAGGAGCCGGTTTACCGTGATGTTTTTGCGATGCCGCAGATCCGGCTTGCCATTTTTTCCAGGGAAACCTGTTCCTGCACATGCCCAAGTTCGTACGCCACCCGGGGCATTCCATACACCACTGCGGAGGTCTCGTCCTGGCCCAGGGTTATCCCCCCTTCTTTGAAGATGGTTCCTAACTGCTGGGCTCCGTCCCGGCCCATCCCGGTCATAATGACCCCCAGGGCGTGGTTCTGATACGCTAAGGCCACCGATGCAAAGAGCACATCCGCCGAGGGCCGATGCCCGCTTACCTGGGGAGCGTCTGAGAGATGGGCAACTATGTTTATCCCCCTGCGCTCCACTTCCAGGTGCTTGTTTCCCTGGGCAATAAAAACATGGCCCGGGGTAATGGGGTCCCCTTCATTGGCTTCCTGGACATCCAGGGGGCAAATCCTATCAAGACTCTTGGCAAATTCGTTGGTAAATCCCGCAGGCATATGCTGAACCACAACAATAGGTACCCGGAGGTCTGCGTCCAGTTTGGAAAATACCACCCGCAAGGCGTCCGGTCCGCCGGTGGAAATGCCGATGGCAATAATCTCCGTATTTCCCGGTCTGCGGATCTGAGCCGGAGCTTTAGCCGGGGTAACAGGTCCCGGAGGAGACAGAAGAGACGCCAGAAAATCTGTTTTGGGAGTGCTGGACGCCGATGCGGACGTTTTCGGCGCTGTTTCTGAGGGATGCGGCGCCTTCTTGCCGTGGGTTTTGCGGTACTGTCCCCCGTAACCCACCAGCATGGGAATCAGGGTGTCCCGCACCGTATGGATATCCCCTGAAATAGATCCGGAAGGCTTTTGAATAAAATCGCTTGCCCCCAGGGCAAGGGCTTCCATGGTGATTTCCGCACCCTTTTCAGCAATAGAAGAAAGGATCACCACCGGAATCTCAATCCCCAGCCTTTTTCTTTCTTTGAGGAATTCGATGCCGTTCATTTCCGGCATTTCCAGGTCCAGACAGATCACGTCCGGGTTTACCCGGGGAATCTTATCCAGGGCAAAACGCCCGTTCAGCGCCTTATCGGCAATCATGAGACCGGGGCTGTCCTCTACCATCCTTCCAATCAAATTGCGCATCAATGCCGAATCATCGACAACTAATACCGAAATTTCGTCAGCCACATCCAGCTCCATTAAATCGTTACAAAATTTGATACTTTGCAACAAATTTCATTAAGTAAATTTTCTATACAGGGTTGCCCATTGAGTTTTAACAAATTCAAATTTAGTATCCATCCCGAAGAGAGATTCGGAATGGCCGATAAAGAGGAACGACTTCGCAGCCATGGCATCCCAGAAATGGTTCATTACGTTATTTTGCGCAGCCTCATCGAAGTAAATAATGACATTCCGGCAAAAAACAAGGTCCAAGTTCCTCATGCCCGAATCGTTTTTCAGATTATGATAGTCGAATCGTATCCTGGACATAATATCCTGATGGATTTTATACCCACCTTCAACTTTATCAAAGTACTTTTTTATATAATTATCCGGAACTCCGGTAATACGGCTATCCGCATAAAATCCCTCTTTGCCCATCATAAGGCACTTGAGACTGATATCACTGGCTACGATTTCGTATTTCCAGGCAGGCGGTAAAATTTCACTCATAAGCATGGCGATGGTATAAGGTTCTTCCCCGGTAGAACAGCCGGCGCTCCAGATTTTAATAGTCGTATTACCCGAAGCTTTCTTAATATTCATTAATTCCGGAACTACATAATGCTCCAGGGCATCAAAATGGGCTTGATTCCGGAAAAACCGGGTTAAATTGGTGGTAATAGAATCGAGGAAGTTCTTCAGCTCTTCCTTATCTTTAGAGATGGTGGCAAAATAAGCCCCCACCGTAGCGACGCCGTTTTCCCGAAGCCGTTCTTTAAGCCTGCTCTCCAGGATTGACCTGTTTGTCGCGGTAAAATGAATGCCACTTTCATTATAAATCAGCTTACGATACTGCTCAAAGTCCGCATCAGAAAAGAACTCAACATTTGCCATATTATTATATACTAGTTTTTGATAAGCCGGATGTCAATTAAAACCCCAAAAAATAAAAAAATACCTTAGAGGCGCCGGGGCGCCGGGGGCCATATCCCCTCATTGACCTAACCTTTCAGGCTTGGGATACTATTTCCACAATGAATAAATTTATTTTTGTCTCAGGCGGCGTGTGTTCAAGCTTGGGTAAGGGTGTTGCGGCTTCTTCCATAGGCGCCTTGCTCGAAGGACGGGGGCTTAACGTCCGTATGGTAAAATGCGATCCCTATATCAACGTGGATGCCGGAACCATGAGCCCCTATCAGCATGGTGAAGTGTACGTGACCGATGACGGGGCGGAGACGGACCTTGACCTGGGGAACTATGCCCGTTTTACCTCCGGGCACTTGTCCAAGGCCAATTCCATCACCACCGGGCAGGTCTACGAATCGGTGATTCGCAAGGAACGGGAGGGCCGTTACCTGGGACGCTGCGTACAGGTGATCCCCCATATAACCGACGAAATTAAGAGCCGGATTATGGCGGTGGCCAAAGAGGACCCGGATACCGATGTGGTGATCGTTGAAATCGGGGGAACCGTGGGAGATATCGAGTCTATTCCCTTTCTGGAAACCGCCCGGCAGATGATCCGCGAAGCGGGAAGGGCCAATGCCATGTCGGTACATTTAACCCTCATCCCCGAAGTAGCCGGGGGAGAACTCAAAACCAAGCCCACCCAGCACTCGGTCAAGGCCATGCAGGAGCAGGGGATTCAGCCTGATATCCTTATCTGCCGGGCGCCGGTGATACTGGACGAGCCTACCCGGCGTAAAATTGCCCTTTTTACGAACATGGAAAACGATTCTGTCTTTACTTCTTACAATATAAGCACTACCATTTATGAAATACCCCTGATTTTCTATGAACAGAAACTGGACCAGGTGATACTGAAAAAGCTCGGCGTCGAAAGCAGGCACGCCAACCTCAAGGCCTGGAAGACCATGATGGAACACTTTGCCTTCCGGAAAGGTACGGTGCGGATCGGCATTGTGGGGAAGTATATGGACCTCCACGATGCCTATAAATCGGTATACGAGGCCCTGTTCCACGCGGGGCTTGAAACCGGGGTGGAGGTGGAACTGGTTAAGATCGATTCCGCCAGGCTTGAAGGACCCGATGATGCCGATGCTATACTGGGGCCTTCCGCTCCGGACGGCGGGGTGGACGGTATTCTGGTTCCCGGCGGTTTCGGCCAGCGGGGAATCAACGGGATGGTGAAAGCCGCAAACTGGGCCCGGTGTAACACAGTCCCATACTTTGGCGTTTGTTTAGGTATGCAGATTATGGTTATCGACTGGGGCAGGAATGTTCTGGGTTGGGATGACGCGGATTCCACAGAGTTTAACCAGGATTCCAAACACCCGGTGATAAGCCTCCTGGAAGAGCAGGAGGATGTAAAAGACTACGGCGGAACCATGCGGTTGGGGAAATGGAGCACCGTGGCGGAACCGGGCAGCCGCATCCTGGCGGCCTACAAGGAAAAGAACATTACTGAACGGCACCGGCACCGCTATGAATTTTCAAACAAATACCGTAAGGAAATGACCGAATCGGGGCTGTATCTCACGGCCTTTACCCCGGATAAAAGCCTGGTAGAATGCGTTGAGTGGCCGGATCATCCCTGGGGTTTGGGGGTTCAGTTTCATCCGGAGTTTAAATCGAAGCCTACCGCTGCGGCTCCGCTCTTTAGAGAGTTTATTGCGGCGGTTCGGGATAGAAAACAAAAAGGCGGCAAGGAAGCTTGATTCGCAAGCAGAACAACGATACCCCGCGCTTCAGAGCGGGGAGGATCATTTATTGCTTATTACTCATAATGTTGATTTTCCCTGCCTGTACCTTTGACTACGGAGAGAACGAATCGGAAAATTCAGGTCAGCCGGATATTGTGATGAACGATGTGGAATACGTCCGGGTTAGGGATGGATTTCCGGTGGTACGGTTTAAGGCGGAGACCGTAGAACGGTACGAGGAGCGCAACGCCATGGAACTGGAACGGTTTACCTTTGAACAGTTTGAAAGCCGGGGGGATAAGGTTAACGCCGTAGGCAGTGCGGAAAATGCTTCGATTGAATTGGAGTCTGGGAATATCCATATGAATAACGGGGTCCAAATCGACGTGGATTCAGAAGATTTGACCATTTCCACAAAGATCTTAGACTGGCAGGATCATGATCGGCAGCTTTCCGGCGGAGAAGACGAGGCGGTGGATATACGGCGTTCCGACGGCACCTCCTTTATGGGCTGGGGGTTTTCCGCCAATGCCCGGAAACGGACCTGGGAATTCACCCGCGGGGTTGAAGGTTTTTATGTAGATACTGATGAAGATGAAGAAGGCGAAGAGGGAACAGAGCCCCTTGAGGGGATATCCGCCGAAGAAGCAGGCGAGGGTGAAATGGCCGGTATAACCGGCGAAGGAGCAGTTTCGAATTGAACCGTATGAACCGGCTGATTTACAGTATCCTTTGCCTGGGGATTTTTACCGGGCCTGTCTGGGGAGACATCTTTACCTTCAGAGCGGACCGTATGTCGGGGGGGAAGGCCATGGGCAAGGAAATCACCATCCTCGAAGGAAATGCCGAGGTCCGTTCGGATAACCTTCTCCTTAAAGCTGACCGTATAGAGCTTCAGGGGGATAACAATCAGTTTGTCGATTGTTCCGGTAACGTATGGGGCCTGGAGGAAGAAAAGGAGATCCTCTTCCAGACCGACCGGATGCGCTACGATCGGAAGCTCAAAGTAGCCCGTCTGGAGGGCAACTCTTCCCTGGAAGACAAAAAGAATGAAATTGTTGCCAAGGGCCGTTTCATTGAATACGATGATCTGTCGGAAATAACCGTATTCCAGATATCGGTACGGCTTTTTAAAGACGAAATGGTCTGCCGTTCCGAATACGCCGTCTACCGCCGTCCTGAAAAACTCCTGGATCTTTCGGGCTTCCCCGTGGTGTATAAAAAAAGCGATGAATTCCGGGCAGATCGTATCAGGGTGGATCTGGATACCGATGATGTCAGCATGGAAGGCGCTGTTTCCGGATCCATAAAGGATGAATAACCGTGGGTGAAAATTCCGGGGCCGAGGCAATGCTGTTCTTGCCCGCCCCTTCCCCCCTCCAATTACCGGTACGGCTTGGCCCTCAAAGCCGGGGAGAACACGTCCTGGGGGTCAACAATCTTTACAAAAAATTCGGCCGTAAAGAAGTGGTTAAGGGGGTTAATTTCTTCATGACCAACGGGGAAGTAGCGGGACTCCTGGGACCCAACGGCGCCGGCAAGACCACTATTTTCTACATGATCGTAGGTTTTTACAAGCCCACCCGGGGCAACGTTACCCTTAATAATGTAGACATTACCGATAAACCCATGTACCGCAGGGCTCAGGCAGGGATCGCCTACCTGCCCCAGGAGGCTTCCATTTTCCGTAAACTTACCGTAGAGCAGAACCTCTGGGCCATTCTGGAAAGCCGCCGGGATATTGACAAGGCTGCAAAAAAGGAACGGATGGAGGCGCTGCTTGAAGAATTCGGCATAACCCGCATTCGGAGCCAGTTCGGGTATACCCTTTCGGGAGGCGAGCGGCGGCGCACGGAAATTGCCCGGGCCCTGGCAACGGAACCGAAATTTCTCCTTTTGGATGAGCCTTTTGCCGGAATTGACCCCATTGCGGTCTATGAAATCAAGCATATCATCCGCCGCCTCGCCGAAAAAGGCATAGGCATTCTCATTACGGACCATAATGTCCGGGATACTCTGGAAATTACCACCGAAGCTTTCATTATTGCCGAGGGGATCATTGTTGCCCGGGGGGGCCGGGACGATATTCTGGCCAATGAAATGGTCCGGGATGTGTATTTAGGTTCGGAATTTAAGATGTAAAACAGGAATTCGTAAAGATTCCACCCCCCTTGACAGAAACATTTATAATAATATATACTACCACGTATTTTAATAAATCGACGGTAAGGGGTTGAGCGATGGATTTGATATTGCGGATAATCCTCCCTCTTGCCGGGTTAACCTTAGGCTGGACTATTAGATGGCTGTATGCCAGATACCAACTCACCGCGTCGGAGCAAAGAGCCGAACGCGTTAAACAGGATGCGATAAAAGAAGCTGAGGCTAAAAAGAAGGAGATTCTTCTTGAAGCAAAAGAACAAGTTATCCGCGAACGAAACCAGCAGGAGAGGGAGACTCGGGAACGCAGGGCTGAATTACAGCGGTACGAACGGCGTGTACTGCAAAAAGAAGAAACTATAGATAAAAAAACTGCTCAAATTGAGAAGACTGAGCTAATCTTAGCCGAAAAAGAACAAACTCTTCAGGCAAGGGACAAGGTTTTAGGGCAGGAAGAAGAGCATTACCGGGCGGAATTAGAACGGATTTCCGGTCTCAGCGCTGAGGAAGCCAAGGCCCTCATTATCCAGGATCTGGAAAATGACGCCAAACACGATGCTCAGGGACTTATTAACAAGATTGAGCAGGAAGCCAATCTTTCGGCGGAAAAGAAAGCCCGGGATATTCTGGTAGCAACTATTCAACGGCTCGCCACTGAAGTAACCGGAGAGGTAACGGTCGCTACGGTTACCCTCCCCAATGACGAAATGAAGGGCCGGATCATCGGCCGGGAAGGGCGGAATATCCGCGCCCTGGAGACTTTAACCGGGGTGGATATCATCATCGACGATACCCCGGAGGCGGTGGTCATTTCCTGTTTTGACCCGGTACGCCGGGAAATTGCCAAGGTGTCCCTGGAGCGGCTCATCACCGATGGGCGAATCCATCCGGCCCGGATAGAAGAAATCGTCACCAAGGTAAGCAAAGACATAAGCCAGAAGATTTTTGAAGAAGGCGAAAAGGTCCTCTTCGACCTGGGGATTCATAATATCAGCCAGGAGGCGATTCGCTCCTTGGGCCGGCTCTACTTCCGTACCAGTTACGGCCAAAACGTACTCTACCATTCCAAGGAAGTGGCGATTATCGCCGGGGTTCTGGCCGCGGAAGTCGGGGCCAACCGGGATCTGTCCAAGCGCGCCGCCTTGCTTCACGATATCGGTAAGGGTATAGAGTCCGATTCGGACCTGAATCACGCGGAAATCGGCATGGACATGGCCCGGAAGATGGGAGAAGATGCCCGGATTATCAATGCTATCGGAAGTCATCACAACGATATTGAGCCTTCCTGCGTTGAATCGGTGCTGGTCCAAATTGCCGATGCCATCTCTGCGGCCCGGCCCGGCGCCCGGCGCGAGACCCTGGATAATTACATTAAACGGCTGGAAAACCTGGAGAATATCGCCATCGGTTTTACCGGGGTCGATAAGGCCTTCGCCATCCAGGCGGGCCGGGAATTACGGATTATGGTCAACAATGAAAGCATGAATGACGAGCAAACCAAAGATCTGGCTAAGCAAATTGTCAAGAAGATTGAAAACGATCTGCGTTACCCCGGCCGGATTAAGGTAACCATGATTCGGGAAACCAGGGTCACCGAATACGCCCGGTAAGGGCGCTTGAACCGCCTGTTAAAGTAGCGCTGAAGGCAGTATGGAGATTTATGGCTGTTTTTAAAGCGATCATGATCGGCGATGTGGTGGGCGAGGGCGGATTAACCGCCCTTGAATCCGGCCTCACCGCCCTGATACAGAAAACCGCCGCGGATTTTGTGGTAGTAAACGGGGAAAATGCCGCCGAGGGATTCGGCATGACCGAGAGAGAATTAAAACGGATACTTGATGCCGGGGCCGATGTTATAACCACGGGAAATCATATTTGGGAAAAGCGGGATTTTTGGCCTTTCCTGGACAAGGAAGAGCGGCTTTTACGGCCCGCGAATTACCCTGGGGGAACCGCGGGGCACGGCTGGTTTCAAACCAAAAAAAACAACGTTTCCTGGGGGGTGGTTAATCTCCAGGGACGGGAATTCATGACCCCTATCGACTGTCCCTTTAAATCCTTTGATACCATTGCCGATAAACTGGACGGGGCGCTTATCCTGGTAGATTTCCATGCCGAATCCACCCGGGAAAAGGAAGCCCTGGCCTATTACCTTGACGGACGGATAAGCGTTATGGCGGGAACCCACACCCATGTTCAGACCGGAGACGAACGGATCCTTCCCCAAGGGGCGGCATATATCACCGATTTGGGAATGACCGGAGTTACCGGGGGGATTATCGGCATGGACCCCAAAATATGCCTTGACCGGGCCAGAACCCAGGTACTGTACCGTATGGAAGTAATGAAACCCGCGCCGGGTGAGGTTCCCCTCATCAAGGGAATAGCGGTGGAAATTGACGGTGACACCGGGAAAGCGCTTTCAATTACCCGGCTGAGTCCTAATAATCATCCCGGCTGAGCGGGCTTCCAATCCAGATCCCCTCTCCCAGATAGTCCAGCCTGCGGCCTTCAATAAGGATCTGTATATCCTTTACATTTGAAAATTCCGTAATAGTCCAAACAATTTGCCGCAGTTGGGCAATGTAGCCCTCCGCCGAATAGGTATTAAACTGGAACTCTTCGCTAAAATTGACATAAGCCGTAGATCCGCGTACGGTGGCTGATAAAATCCTGGTTCCCGGGGGTATAAGGGAAATGAGTCCCTGCCGTTCTTCTTCCGCGGTAGGGCCCCGGAGTAAACTATTGAGAGCATCTACCATGGGGGAATCACTGACGGGCAGAACACGGTTCGCCCTGGTCCTGATAATGTTCCCCCCATTGTCAACCTTCATAAGATAAACGGCCCTTTGGGCGTTTCTCCGGGTTTCTTCCTTGGGGGCAACAGGCGGGGCAGGCGCCGGCGCCGGAGTTACCGGCGGCTGTACGGCCGGTTGCGGTACTACAGGCGGCTTAGGCGGTTCCACTGGTTTTGCCGCCGGAGGATCCACCGGCGGAGGGTTCGCGGGGGCAACAGGTTTCCGGTCCCTGTTCTCCCCAGGCAACGGCGCCGCGCCGTCCTCCGTTCCGGCTGGAGGGGTGACGGTTACCACCGGCTGGGCCGGAGCAAGGGGCTCGACAGGAGGCGCCGGCGGTTCCTCATCCTGAGGGGGATTGTCCGCGCCATTGGTCTGTTTTGTGATATGGTCAAGAAAACCGGTATTTTTCACCGTATTACTGATATTTTTCCAATTAATGATAAAGAGCAGCAGAATAATAATGATAAAGACAAGCCAAAAAATATAGGGCCCGGCGATTGACGCCGGTTTTTTTGAAGCCCCCTGTTTTCTGTTCCGGGAATTTTTTTGTATAGCCACAGTCCCATGATACTTTGAATACGGACCGGGGGTCAACAATACGGTACTCCAGCAATTCGCAATTCAGAAACAACGGATACCTCAAGGAATTTACCGCAGTGCCGCAGGGGGAACCTCAAGCCGCACGAGAGCGCTCGGCCCAGGGGCTCCGCGATCGTGCTTGCTTGAGAACCCCCCTGCGGCACTTGCCGGTACCTTTCTCAGGTATCCGTTACTCCGGTCATAACTATTGCTGTTTTAAAAAGGTTAGTAATCCGGAAAAAGAGGATGCCTCAGAATAGTTTGAGGCATTCTCTTTCAAATTGCAATTAAACTTTGACTTGCCGGACCGGAACCGGCGGAGTTGCTACTCCCAGTACAGCTTGGGGCGGTTGTTAACCGCGTCCCAGTCCCAGGGAGCGGCGTCGTTGCTGCCGAAGGCGAAAGCGGGGCCTAAGCCGATGGCGGCAGACCACGATGCCTGGCCGCTGTTGGTGAAGTCCGCGCCGTCCTCACCGCCGGCAGTTGAGCCCGGCGTTATGGGGCTGCCGTCCTCCGTTACCGTCATGCTTGCGCCCCAGTTATTGGCGAGGGTACCCCCATTATTATTCACTATCCGCCGGGCGGCGCGGGTGGCGCTTACCGCAGGACTGCCCGTATTCAGGGCCACGCAGTTTGAGATTTTGCTGCCGGATCCGTATTCATCATCTTGCACTCCGACGATGCCCCCGGCGTCGGAACCGGAACCGAAGACCGTTTCAAATGCCGTGCTGCCGTCGGCCATTACCGTGCCGGTGGCATAACAGGTTGAGATGACGCCGAAATAGCCCTCCTCAGAATCGCTGTTATTCCCCCCCGCGATGCCTCCGGCCGTATAGCCGCCGCTTATCGCGCCGGTACTATAGCTGTTTTCGATGGAGCCGGCGTTGGACCCCACAATGCCCCCAATGGTGAAGCCCTCCGCACCGCCCGTTACCGTGCCAGCGGCATGGCAGTTTTTGATAGGGCCGTTGTTGGACCCCACGATACCCCCCGCAGTACCGAACCCCCTGGTGCTGTCAATCGTTACCGTACCGGCGGTATGGCAGTTTTCGATAGGGCCGGCGTTGGACCCCGCGATACCCCCGGCGCTACAGCCCAACCCGCCGCCGCTCAGGGAAATATTGGCGTTCACGGTACAGCCGGTTATGACGGCGGATTCATATTTCACCCCGGCGATGCCCCCTATGAGGCTCCCGCTGGAAGGGGCGCTTACAGAAAGATCGGCGTTCACGGTACAGCTGTTGATGACAGGGCTCCCTCTCAATTCGCCCGCAATGACCCCCGCATGGAACTCGCCATTAGTACTAATAACCACCAGGAGCGATGATGCCGCTACCGTCAGATTCTTCACTTCTGAACTGTTCCCGGAAATAACGCCGAAGATACCGGCATTTAATACATTGCCTTTGCGCGAGTTACCGTAAACAACAACGTCATTCACCGTTCCCAGAGAGCTTCCCGAAGCGAAGGTGATGGTCTTACCGTTGCCGTCAAATACGCCGGTAAAGGGGGCGCTGCGGGGCCCTATGGGGGTCCAGGGGCCGGAAATAGTGATACTGTTGTCCAGCTTGTAGTATTTATCCAGGCCCTTTGCCATGCGGGCAAGATCCGCGGCGTTTTTGATGATGTAGGGGTCCGCCACCGTGCCGCCGCCCGTTTCGGGATTAGCCGGGGGAGGACCGGGAGTCATAGTACCTGACGCCGTTTCCGTACCCTTGCCGC
>JAITNM010000261.1 GCA_031290475.1 Treponema sp.
GCACCTTGTCAAAATCCCGGATAAACGCGCCGAGCGCGTCAAGCGGATTGGGGGCCAGCGCCATGTACCAGGGCGGACAGGAAACCGCCTTCATTTCCCCGGTAAAGGCCTGTAGGTCAACAAGGGCAGTGTTCAGCTTCAAACCGAAATTGATCAGCGCATTTGTCGCTTCCCCGCTGCCGGGATTACGCAGGGCGCCGTAAACCCGGGGCACAACCTTGCTGTTCAAAAAGCCGAAGGGATCTTCGATGAATGCGTCGTACTCTTCCATAGCCATAAGGGGTTCTTTGATCTTGAATTGGGATTCGTTGTCCGCGGGCACTTCCCGGCCGGGCAGGGAAGAATAGCCGTCCTTCAATATATCGTGGGTAAAGCCGCCCCCCAGAACGGAGGCCACCGCCACGTTTATTGCCATCGCCGGGTCCGTACCGGCAAGGGAGAGCCCCAGAGTTACGGACTCGAAGGATCGGAGAAAACACGCGGCATCCCAGTTGAAGTCCCGGGCAAACTTTTTCGCGGCGGAAACGTACTTACCCTGATCGTAATACATCTCCTCGTAGGTTATCCCCGCGTATTTTGCGGGAAAATAGAGCGTTGCCGCGGCCAGGGGCACCCGGTCAACCGTTTCGAGCCGTGTGCATTTATCCAGCCGTTCCAGTTTTTCTTCGTAACTACTTGCGTTTAGGTGGGTCATTGAACTTGAACCTCCTGTTTCTTGGTTATCATTAGTATAAATCGTTATCTAATATATGTCAACATATTTCAATATATTTGTATATATGTTATCATATGTTATTACATCGTATTGATGAGGATAAAATGGACAAAGCTAAACTCCTCCGCTGGCGCTGGTACCGGCCACGCCTCGCCGGTGTTATGGCAAGCGTACTTATCGGTTTTGCGACGGGCTTCGCGGTGGCGCTCTTTCGCCTGGCACTGATGCGGGCGGATCGGCTCCGCATCCGGCTCTATGGGGCGCTCCGGGAACTGCCCCTGCAACGCCCCCCCGCTCTGGAAAGATCTCTCATTTCAAGGTATGTTTACTATGGAGGTTAACCATGCCGGCAGTTGCGGAAGAAAAGTCCTATTATACCTATGCCGATGTCCTTGAATGGGACGAAAGTGTCCGGGCCGAAATTATTGACGGGGAGCTTTATATGATGGCCCCCGCGTCTATCGGACACCAGGAAATTAGCGGGGAACTATATGGCCAGTTGTGGAGTTTTTTAAAGGGAAAACCCTGTAAAGTGTTTGCCGCTCCCGGAGTCCGGCTATTTCCCCGGAAGGACCAGAGCGATAATACAATGGTTATACCGGATATCGCGGTTGTCTGTGACCGTTCAAAACTAGAGAAACAAAGCTGTAACGGCGCCCCGGATCTGGTTATCGAGATTCTGTCTCCCTCCAACGCCCGGCATGACACGTTCCTGAAGTTCCACAAATACCTTGAAGCCGGAGTTCGGGAATACTGGATAGTTGACCCGGAGGAAAAGATTGTACAGGTTCACATCCTGGACAACGGGCGCTATGTCACCAATATGTACAATGATAAGGGCCAGGTTCCGGTTTCGGTCCTACCGGGATGCGTCATCGACTTACCGGCTGTTTTTGGAGTATAGGGAACATCTAAAAACTTCAGTTTTTAGATGTTTACCGCTTTAAAAATGCATGTTTCGCACCCCGTAGGGGGAGAAACTGCAAGGGCACGGAGAAAAACAACCGGTTTTTAGACGTGCCCTATAGATCGCCAACCAATGTCAACAGGTTAAGAAATTTTAACCACGGACCACACGAACCACACGGACTTTTTGTTTGAAAAACGCTCTTTTGTCTGTGTGGTCTCGGACCCAAGGTCCGGTGTGGTCTGTGGTAAATTTCTCTTCTTTATATTTCTGATCACCGCTTAACCTGTTGACATTGGATCGCCAACCCTCATCACCGGGATTAATCCGAATACCTCCATATGCCAGCAATTCATTTACAAAATTCCAATATTCCAAATTTAAGCGGTTTTGTTTAAAATGAAAATTACGATGGATAAACAGGATTTTGCGGGGATGAGGGTGGTGATCATGGGGCTGGGGCTCCACAGGGGGGGGCTGGAATCTGCCCGGTATTTGGCAAAACGGGGGGCGCTGCTCACGGTGACCGACCTTAGGGATGAAAAGGTACTCGCCCCGTCCATCGAAAAGCTGGAAGCGGCGCTTGGTACAACAAATGCGGCGCTTAGTACAATAAATGCGGTGGGGGATTTTAAGATACGCTACGTTCTGGGCCGCCATGAGGAAGCGGACTTTAAAAACGCGGATATGGTGATTAAAAATCCCGGCGTGAGGCCCGATTCGCCTTACATACTCCTTGCCCGGCGTATCGAAACGGATATTTCCCTTTTTTTGGCGGCTAATCCGGCGCGGCTCCTGGCGGTGACCGGTTCTAAAGGCAAAAGTTTTACAGCCTCGGCGCTCCACTGGGCTCTGCGCAAGGCGCGGGAAAAGGGGTTGCTTGCGGGCGGCGCTTACCTTGGGGGGAATATCACCGTTTCTCCGCTCAGCTTCCTCGACGAGCTGGGGCCCGCCGACGATGTGGTGCTGGAACTTTCAAGCTGGCAGTTGGGCGATTTGCGCGGTAAATCCGATTTGCGGGGCCGGCCCCTGCTCAAAGCCCGAGCTGCCGTGCTTACCGCGATCATGAGCGATCACCAGGATCGTTACGGTTCCATGGAAAGCTATGTGGACGATAAGCGCCTTATTTACCGCGGCCAGGATGCCTCCTCCGCAACCGTTGCCTGGGACGACGATTGGGGCCGTTCCTTTTTGGCCGAAACGCCGGGCCGCCCCCTGCTCTGCGCGGAGAGTCCCCCGGCGGAAAATGTCGCGGGAGGCTGGGTTTCAGATCCAAGGGCAGCAGGCTTCGCCCGGCCTTA
>JAITNM010000276.1 GCA_031290475.1 Treponema sp.
TTTCCCTCTAAGTTTATCTATTCCTTTGGCGCCCGGCTCCGTAACTACTTTTTAAGCAATTCCGTTCAGGAACTCGAACTCGCTTTTAAAAACAACAAGTCCCTCTGGAAATTTTACGGGGTATTGGCGGGCATTACCCTGGCTTTGATACCCATTGTTATCACCTTGACGGTTTGGGCTTTTCTGAATGGCTTCCTGGACTTCTAGACCTTGTAAACACTAAATGGCAAGGCAGAACAAAGAAAATTTACCACGGACCACACAGACTTTTTGTTCGAGATAGCTCCTCTTCGTCCGTTTGGTTCGTGTGGTCTGTGGTTAATGATTCTCCTTGACTGCGTACTAGGACGGGGCTTATTTGGCAAGCAGGCTTGCAAGGCTTGGAATGGAAATAAAGTTTCCCACCGCCCCGCCTATTGACGACAAAAAGAACACTAAAAACGCCTTGGTTATACGGTTCCGGTAAATTCCCTTAATATTCCCAATGTCATCCGAGAGGGTTTGGGTATCGGAGACCCGGGGTTTACGCATGGTGGCTTCCACTACGCCCGAAAAGAGGCCTACACCGATAAAGGGGTTGATAGTCGCGATGGGCGCCCCTACAAAGGATACGAGAATCGACAGGGGGTGGCCCAGGGCGATGAGGGAGCCCAGAGCCGCCAGGGAACCGTTCCAGAGAATCCACCGGATAAGCATGATCAGGCTGACCGCGATTCCGGCGCGGAAGAAACCGAATACGATTAAGGCAAGGATCAGGGCGGGGAAGATCCAGCCGGCGATTTTGCTCAGTATTGAAGAGGGGGGTATGCGATCCAGTTCCGACACGTCTTCCCCCGCCGCGCCGCCGGCGATTTTTTCCATGGTGGCGCTGATCCCCAGCAAGTGCCCGGCGCCCACGATGGCAACCACACGGCGGACCGGCCCGGTTTGGGCGGCGCCGGCGACACTGGACCAGATCTTGGCTGCCAGGTACCGGTCCCGTTCGTCGATAAGGGTTTCCTTTACCTTGGGGAGGTAGTTTGCCAGTTCTGTCATCATCCCGTCTAGTTCGCTGCGGTTTTTCAGGTCTTCAATTTCGGCCTCGCTCAATTTTTCTGTGGAAAACGCGCTGGAAAGCAGGGTTGCCAGGAGTTTGCACTTGCTCCAAAGGCCGCAGCAGGCCCAGGCGCGGCGCAGGGTGATGGACACTTCCCGGTCGCAAAGGCTGTAGGGAATGCCCAATTCCCGGGCCGTCTCTACGGCGGTTTTCATTTCTTCGCCGGGCTTAACTCCCAGCTCATTTCCCATCCGGCGCTGAAAACTGGACAGTATCAAATTGGCTATAAGGAGAAATCCCTTCCCCTCCTTGAACACTTTTACTACATCAAGCTTCTCCCAATTTTCTTTTTGGGAAATTGCGGTATAACGGCCGGCGTCAAGCTCGACGCAAACCAAATCGGGCTTTTCTTCCCGTATCACCTTGTCTACTTCAACGATGCTCTCACGGGAAACATGGGCAGTGCCCACAAGGATAATTTCATTATCCTTGAGATTGATGATCTGTCGGGTGTCGCTCATTATTGCTCCAAGCACACGTGTTAATGTATCGCCAGGTTACGCTGGGTAAAGGCCCATTCATTGAGCCGCCATTCGGGTATCCCTTTCTGATCCAGGGTCTTTACCAGGGAATAATACCGATCCGCGAGAATCGCGCTGCCCCGGATTTCGTAGTACAGGGCCATGTAGTATGCCATCCTCGCCTTGGTGATGAGGTTCTTTTCCCGATCTATGCGGCCGGCCACATCGGCGTCTCCGGTCAAATCGTGATAAAGCCGCATCATGTACCATTCCAGGCTGTCCCGGGATACGGGCCTGAGGGCGGTTGCAAGAAACTGTTTGGGATCCTGGGGTCTTCCGGTGCGCATCCAATTAGCCGCGGCCAGGAGGGCGTAGGCGTTCTCCTTGGGGGCGTATTTGTAGGCTTCCAGAAAAGCATCCCGCGCTTCGGCCCATTTACCCTTTCTCATTTTTATTATCCCCAGCCCTTCCCAGGCAAAATAATACCCGGGGTTGAGTTTTGTGACAACCGTATAATCCGCCTCGGCCCCGTCATAGTCTCCCAACTCATCCTTTATACCCCCGGTATACACATAGGCAAGAAAATTTTTCGGGTCCAGTTTTACGGCAAGGGTCAATTCTTCCAGGGCCTCAGCTTTTCTGTTCATGTCGATCAGCGTCTTTCCCAGATCGCAGTGTACCCAAAAGTCGTTGGGAGCGAGCTTGCTTGCGGTACTCAGGTCCGAGACCGCCTGGGGCAGCGCGCCCATGCTCCGGTTGAGCCGGCCCCGTTCATTCCAGGGAACGTACCAGCGGGGGTAGAGGGATACGGCCTGGTTCAGCAGGGCCGATGCTTTTTGGAGGTTATGGCTATAGCGGTACACCAGGGCCCTTCCTACCAGGGCGCTGCCGTTTTCGGGATCCGCCGCCAGGGCGCGGTCGTAATACCCCCCGGCGTTCCGGTAAGAATCGGCCCGCAAGGAAATATCCCCCAAACTCACCAGCGTCTCTACGTGGTTCGGATCAATTTTGAGTATCTTCTCCAGGGTCTGCTTTTGCTCTTTTTCCTTTCTGCCGGCGGCGTAGGTGGCGGCGAGGACGTAGAGGGCCTCGGTATTATCGGCTTCGGCAAGCAGAATTTCATTCACCAAAGTCCGGGCTTCCTGGTTTTTTCCCGCGGAGCTGAGAACTGAAGCCTTGAGCAGCCGCATACTTGTGGCCGCCGCCTCTTCGGGATCTATTTCATCAAAAAGGGCAATAGCCTCGGTAAACTTATCCTCATCCAGAAACTTCGCCATCCTGGCCAGAATGAGTTCGGTTCCCGTGATTTCCGGTTCCGGTACCGATTCCGGTTTTGGCGCAGGAACAATCCCCCCGGTACGATCCTGAGGAGTTTCCTTCTCTTCCACCGTTTTAGGAGGGGTTCCGCAGGAATTTAAGCCTAAAATCAGTATCAGGGTGGTTAAACCAAAGAATAAAAAGAGTCCCCCAAGGGGGAGGAGCCTGCCGGGCTTTAGCCCCCGGATTGCCCGCCGTTTCTTCATTTCTATATGGTACATAATACTTACATTATCGGCAAGTTGAAATTGGAATATCTATGGGGTATCCTAAATAAGATGAAAAAGCCTGTGGCCCCCCGGATTGCCGTTCTCCTGGTACTTTATTTTGTGGTTTTTACCCTAGTCGTAACCCTTCAATTCAGAGCCCAAAAAGGGTTTGTCCTCCATGTGGGGGCCATGACCATCTCCGGTCATTACGATGAAGCTCCCCCATCCGCCCCTGGAGGCGGCGTTCCGTACGAATATTTCCTGGACGGGGCGGCCCAGGTCTTCTTTGGGGGAATGGAATTCCGCATTGACCCGGGCGATGGTTTCGCTTTTTTACGGGCCAATGGAACAAGGGATGTCCTGTATCCCTATTCCCTGACTTCTGCTGAGAATACGGCCTCCTTTAGTTTTACCCGTGAAGCGGGGCTCAGGCCCGGCGGCGAGACCCCGGAGCTGAAGCTGGTATTCACCGCGGTCTCCGGCTCCAACGGGCCGGAACTCCGGGTTACCGGCGTTTTCGGGGGGGATTACGGCGGGGCGGAACTTCCCTACAGGCCGATGCGGAGCGCCCGGATCTGGGATCTGGGGAACGATCAGTTCACCATTGCCTCTGGGGGGGTGAATTACGGTTTCGGCCGTTCCGCCCTGGATACTACCCGGCGGCTTATCCTTCTGGAAAAGGAAGGGCCTGCCGTTTCTTATCAGGCCCTTCAGGATGAAAAGGTCTTTGCCCCCGCCGACTATGTGCTGGCCCAGGCCTGGGAAGCCGACAAATACGGGGAACAGCTGGCCTCTTGGCAGGATCAGATCTTCGCCGTCTGGAACCGGACTCCCACATCCTCTTTAAATAACGAAGAACTGATAATAGCCTATGTAACCGACGGCATACACCGGGGAAATTACCGGGAAGTGATCAGCCGAACCCCCCGCTCCTTTCTGGAAAGCAGCCAGAGGACCTACGTTTCTTCAGTTTTCTTCGGCCGTCTGGACGCAAGCCTTCGTTCCCTGAGCGCCGCCGAGCGGGAACGGGCCGCCACGATCGCCGGCTTTCTCCGGAACGGTTCTGTGGATTTTCTCAAGGAACCTCACTTTTTCGCCGAATGCCTCCTCCGTTCCGACGCCGAAACGGTGAATCAGGGGCTGGCCCTTATTTCCTCCTGGGAAAGCGCCGAAATGACCCTGGAACTCAGCGCCCCGATGCTGGAAGCCTATACCGATTTGGCCCAAAGCGGGAAAAACGGTCCCCTTGAACTATGGGTGGAACGCGCCCTGGTCCTTGTTTCTGAAAACATCCGGCGGGACAATGGGGCGGAGGGTGTTCTGGTTTTCTTTGGAGACGATGACGCGGACACGGAATTCAACCTCCGCCTGGGCATGGCTCTGAACGAAATGGGAAGGCTCACCGGCCGGGATGAGTGGGCCGCCGTGGGCCGCTCCCTTATCATAACGGTCCTCGGTTTTACCGATGCGGCCGGTACGGCGCCGGTTTCGGTTAGCCGGTCTGAGGACGGCCTGTTTTCGGGCAACACCGAGAGCCGTATTCCCGGCGCCCGGCTCTACCGCGGCCTTGGCTTTCACAACTACCCCCGGACAGTACCCATTGCCGGGGGCATCAACGGCTGGGCATGGACCGCCTCCCCGGCTATTGAGGTTACCCGGAATAGAGATATAACGGATATTGCCGTTACCTTCCCGGTGGGAGAAACCCATTACATGATAATCAGGGGTATCAGGCCCTTCACCAAGGTTCAGCTTTACGGTATTGATTACCGGACGGATCCCCAGTTTGAACGTTACGATTCCTCAGGCTGGGCCTATTCCGGTTCCGAGCAGAGCCTGCTCCTCAAGATAAAGCACCGGGAGACCGTGGAACACATCGTAATCTACACCGCAGCGCCGCCCCAGCCCAGTCCTGCGCCCATATCTGCCCCGGAAACCGAAACCGCCGGGAGCGCCGCGGTTACAGAGCCGCAGTGACGGCCCAAGGGCTTTGCGCAGTAATTATGCGTCAACGCGGATTGTTTTCAGGGCTTAAAGGGTATAGAGTTATGCTATGAGCCCTGTCAAATATTTTCTCCCGGTATTGATCCTGACCCTGGGGATAACCGGATGTGAAAATACGATCTCCGGCAACGGGGCTTCCAAGTCAGGCAATTCGGCTTCTCAACCGGAAGATTCGGCCTCTCAGCCGGGGGACTCAACTTTTCAGCCGGATTATTCCTCCCCCCAAATTGCCGAAATACGGGCAAAGTGGAACCAGTACAAGCCCGCCGACGAAGGGGATGCCTACTATGCCCAGACGCCCAAGGTAACAGCCCCCTATGAAGCGGGGTCCTTAACCCAGGCTCATCTTAATGACGGCCTGAAAATGACCCGATTTATACGCTATCTGGCCGGGCTCTCGGAAAACGTGTATCTGGTCGACGGCCTCAACGAGCAGGCCCAGTACGGGGCGGTTCTGCTCGCCGCCCTTGATACCTTGAGTCACGCTCCTCCCAAGCCCGCCGATATGGACGATGCTTTTTATCAAAAGGGGAAGACAAGCTGCGCTTCCAGCAACCTATATGTGGCAGGTTCGAAATTAAATCTTTATAATCGGGAAGATCTTGATCGCGTGGTAAGAACATTCATCCACGATACCGATGCAACCAATTATACCCATGTGGGACACCGCCGCTGGATACTGCACCCAAGCCTGCAGAATCTTGGCTTTGGCCTTGCGCAGCGCCTCGTAGTTCGAGACGGCCAGTCGATGGAAGCCTATTTTGCCGCCATGCAGATTGCTGATACCAGCAATACAACCGACAAGGTTGATACGGCTTATGTGGCCTGGCCCGGGGAGGGTTATTTCCCGGAAAGCTTTTTTTCAGGCGAACAGGCCTGGAGCGTCAGCCTTAACCCAAAGATCTATG
>JAITNM010000279.1 GCA_031290475.1 Treponema sp.
TAATTCAAAGTTATGCCGAGTTACTTGACGACGGCATGGCAAGTGATCCGGTATCACAAAAAAACGCCTCGGGAATCATCCTCGCAAAAGTCGATCAGCTTGAGACGATGATAAATCACTTGATCGATTTTGTGAAAATGGATACCGGCGAATGGAAAAGCCAACTGGCTAACGTTGATATTGCCGTTTTTTTAAAAACCTTTGCGCGGCGTTTTATCCTTGACACGGAAGCGCTGCATCACAAAATGACCGCGAATATCACGATACCGGAAAACACTTTAGTACCCCTTGATGAACGGCTCGTCGTCCGGGCTTTGGAAAATCTCGTGGGAAACGCAATCCGCCACACCCCCGACGGCTCGCTCATCACTCTTGACGCGTCTCAAGACGAAAACAGTATTCGTGTTACCATAAGCGACAACGGCCCCGGTATCAGTGAGAAAGATCTCCCCCACATATTTGAAACCTTCTACCGGGGCAGCGCCTCACGCCGGGAAGAGGGTATGGGTATCGGGCTTTCCGTGGTCAAGTGGGTCATCGATTCCCATGGCTGGAAGATCGAAGCCGGCTCAGAATACGGCAAAGGCGCTTGCTTCAGAATCACCATTCCCGGCTGAATACCGGTAAAAACGTGAAGCGGACAATTACGGACAGACCTTGCATTTGCCTACGCAAATACGGTTCTCAAGGAGCTTTCCGGCTCTCCCCCGTACCGTCCTCCTCCGGGGCTTCACCTTTCTCCGCTTCCAACCGGGCTTGCTCCTGTTCCTTTGCCTCCCGCTCTTTTTTTTCATCCGCCGCAAGCTTGCGGTTGTACAGGAACAATGCCAGGGCGGAAAACACAATGACATCGTACATATACTTTTCAAAAGTCTCGCCAAAACCGATTCCGGTAAAATGCCTGAAAACACTGTAGACTATGATGAAGATACCGAGTCCGGCGGTAATGCTGAGGAGCATTTTACGGGTTAGTTTTACTATCATACTTAAACTCCTTGGATGGCGCGGACACGGATAATGCCGTTTACGGTGAGGATCTGTTCCAGAATATCCGGGGGGATCTCCTGCTCAGTATCAATGATGTTGTAGGCGTAATCGTCCCGATGGTGGGTGATGATATCCGTAATGTTGATTCCCCCGCCGGCCAGAATGGTGGCGACCTGCCCCATCATGTTAGGGATATTCCGGTTGGCTACCAGGAGCCGGTGCAGGGCCCGCTGTTCCAGATGGCAACGGGGAAAGTTTACCGAATTCCGTATTGCCCCGGATTCCAAAAAGTCCATGAGCTGCTTCACCGCCATAACGGCGCAGTTATCCTCAGCTTCCGGGGTGGAAGCCCCCAGGTGGGGGATGCAGATGGCCTTCTTGCAGGCTAAAAGTTCAGCGCTGGGGAAATCGGTTATGTAACAGCCCAGTTTGTCCGCATCCAGGGCGGCGATGATATCGGCCTCGTTTACAAGCCCTCCCCGGGCAAGGTTGATGATCCGGGCGCCCTTCTTCATAAACCTGAATTTTTCCGCGTTGAGAAGCCCCTTGGTAGTATCCTGAAGCGGAACATGGAGGGTTATATAGTCTGATTTTGCCAGGAGCCCTTCCAAAGATCCAGCCCGCTGGACCTGGTGGGAGAGGCTCCAGGCGGCATCCACAGAAATATAGGGATCATGGCCGATAACCTCCATGCCCAGGGCCGCCGCAGCGTTGGCAACCATGGCGCCGACAGCCCCCAGGCCTATTACGCCCAGGGTCTTCCCCCGGATCTCCGGACCTTCAAACTTGGCTTTCTCCTTTTCTATTAAATACGGCACTTCATCCGCCTTGTCCTGAATAACGGAAGCCCAGGAAATTCCCCCCAGAATATTCCGGGAAACGAGAAACAAGGCCGCCAGCACCAGTTCTTTAACGGCGTTGGCATTTCCGCCGGGGGTATTGAACACCACGATACCCCGGTCGCTGCATTGGGCTACCGGAATGTTGTTGTACCCCGCTCCGGCCCGGGCTATGGCCTTTACCGTGTCGGGAATATCAACATCGTGCAGATCCGCGCTCCGCACCAGGATGGCATCGGGATGGGGAAGCTCACTGGCTACCTCGTACCGGTTCCGGGGAAACAGATCTAAACCCAGGGGAGAAATTTTATTCGCCGTTCTGATTCTAAACATGGCTTGCCTCAAACTTTTCCATAAAATTGATCAGGGCCTCTACCCCCTCAACGGGCATGGCGTTGTAAATACTGGCCCGCATACCGCCTACCAGCCGGTGGCCTGCCAGGTTGATGAGGCCCGCGGCGGCCGCTTCCTTGACAAACCGGCTTTCTAGGTCCTTGCGCCTGGTTTCATCGGATTCGACAGGCACGAAGGGTATGTTCATCAGACTGCGGCTGGCCTTTTCCACCGGAGAACGGAACATCGTCGACCTTTCCAGATAATTGTAAAACAACGCAGCCTTGTCCGAATTCCGCCTTCCCATGGCCTCCACGCCGCCTGTCCCTTTGACCCATTCCAGGACGAGTCCGGTGATGTAGATGCCGTAGCAGGGCGGGGTATTGTACAGGGACCCCTCCGCGGCGTGGATGTCGTAGCGAAGCATCGCCGGGACCCAGGAGGGGGCCTGCCCGATGAGGTCTTCCCGGATAATTACCACCGTGGTTCCTGCGGGCCCCAGGTTTTTCTGGGCCCCGGCGTAGAGCAGGCCAAATTTCGATACGTCCAGGGGCTCCGAGAGTATGCAGCTTGAAACATCCGCAACAAGGGGAACCGCGCCGGTTTCGGGGATTGAGGCCCACTTAGTGCCCACAATGGTGTTGTTCAAGGTGATATGGTAAAAGGCGTCGGTCTTTTCCGGCGCGGGCGCAGCCGGGATGCAGCGGTAGGCGCGATCCTGGGAGCTTGCCGGTACCCGGGCGTCCAGGTATTTAGCACCCTCGTCAATGGCCTTTTTAGACCAGATACCGGTGTCTATATAGGCCGCCTGCTTTTTCACCTCCCCCTGCTCCGCCGCGCCAAGGTTGAGGGGGATCATAGAAAACTGGAGGGAAGCTCCCCCTTGGAGAAAGAGTACC
The DNA here is from genome assembly GCA_031290475.1 of Treponema sp. Lineage (GTDB taxonomy): Bacteria > Spirochaetota > Spirochaetia > Treponematales > Breznakiellaceae > JAITNM01. The sequence continues at coordinate 3,059 of JAITNM010000279.1, forward strand.
TTGTAATTCGCCGGGATGTCCATAAGTTCCCGGAGCAGGGTTTCTGTTTTTTCAATAATGGGCTTAAAATCCTTTGACCGATGGCTCATCTCCATTACCGACTGACCGGAACCATGGGCATCGGTCATTTCAGAAGCCGCCTTTTCCAGCACAGGCAGGGGCAGCATGGAGGGCCCTGGAGAAAAGTTGTAAACACGCATTTTGCAACTCCTTACTTTATGGGTAACACCGCAAGGGCCCGCAGTTCATCTACCGGGGAGACATTACGGACGGCGGCCTGAGGCGGCAGTTTAAGGGTCAGGGGGGTGAAATTCAGGATGCCCCGGATACCGGCGGCGGCCAGCTTTTCCGCGGAAGCCTGAGCCGCCTCTACGGGGACGCAGAGCAGGGCCAGTTCAATAGAAAGGCGGCTCACCACCTCGGGAATCTTGTAGGCCGGGTAGAGGGGAACGGCGGATTTCAGGATCTCTATCCGGTTCACATTGGAATCAAAGCCGGCGGCAAGCTGAAATTCCTCCCAGGCGGCTATTCCGGGCAGCCCTGCCTGACCCGCCGCTCCGGCATCACCTGAAAAGTTGAGATAGGCGGAGCCCAGCCGGCCAAGACCTACAATACAGAAAAGGCGGCGGCGGTCCAGACCCAGGGCTTTACGGATCGCCGGGATCAGGAGTTCCGGAGCATAGCCTGAGCTGGTCCCCAGGGCTTCAGCTTCCAGGCAGGAAATGTCCTTCCGTATGGTCTCCCTGGGCCAGCCGGTTATGGCTTCCGCTTCGGCGGAAGTAAGGGGGCGGCCCCCGTTTTTTTCGAGGATCCTCATAATACGGAGGAGACGTTCTTTAGCGGGAGGAGGAATAGCTGCCATTAATTCGATCCTGTGAAATATTTCACAGGATTATCATAACAAACTGAAAAAGATATGTCAACGCGCCGCATTGAAACATTAGGGGATTTTTAGTATTTTTAAGTATCGGCGTTTGTTCATAACGTATCTCGGGCAAGGGCTAAACAGAGGTTATCATGGGACGGATTAAGAGTGCGCTTGAATTGGCGCTGGAGCGTACCGAATCGGTTAAAAGCGACAAGTCGAGTATCGATCAGTTTGAGACAAAACAGCGGGGAAAAAGGCTGGCCAATGCGTTTTTGGAAGCCAACGCCGGAAACGCCGCCTCGGGGAGCATGGAGGGAGGGGGAGAAAAGATCCCCAATTTGGAACAGGAAATTAAAAAAACCGCAAAAGAACAGCAGGCCGCTTTGAAACAGGGCTTGTTCGATGTGTTTCTTTCCCAACTAAATCTCCCCGTATCCCCTGATGACCAGAAGCGAATCGACGCTGCGGGCAGGGGGCTCCAAACGGTGATCGGGGATTCCCGGTGGAACGCGTTGTTCAAGCAGTTGGGGCAGTACCTTGGGCGCTACCTGGAGGAAGGGCGGCAATACGAAGCGGCGCTCAAACAGCAGTACGCGCCGAAACTGCGCCAGAAAGAAGAGGAACTTGCCCGCCGTCTGGGACAGCAGGTAAAGCTCGATCCCTTCCAGGATCCGGAATTTGTGGCCTTTTACAACCAGAACATGAATGCGTTAAAGGAAAATTACCAGCAGGTGATCGACCAGACCCGTGAACAGGCGGAACTGCTCTTTCAAGGAAAAGCCGGCTAGTACCTTGTAACAACTAAAACGTTAGATAACGAATGAAGAATTTTTAACCGCGAAAAAGTCGAAGAAGAAAAACCACTAACCTCACATTCTTGAGGCGCCGATTGTCAAAAACTAAATTGCCGCCTTATCGGGCAACGAATCACTGAAAAAACGGTAGTTGGCCTATATCAAAGAAGGGAATTTTAACTGCGGAGTTGCCTAAGTTAATCGTCCCTTTAAATACAGCAAATTTCCGCTTGCGGGCCGCTTAAAA
>JAITNM010000299.1 GCA_031290475.1 Treponema sp.
ATCTTCACGAAGTCCACTACCGGAACGCTCACGACGGTCCCGATTCTATTAAAGCACGGGGATTTAAAGTACGTCATTGTGAAAGAAAGCGGCGAGATTATAATAGTCGAGCCCTGGGAGCCTCCGCCGACAGATACAACCTCTCCGGGCACTCCGGCGTGGAAAGCCGCTACTAATATCACTTCAACGTCCGTGGTATTGAACTGGGATAGTCCTACGGGCAGCGGAATCTATGACTACCTGTACGTCGAATTGAGAATCATTAATCTATCAGGAGGCGCCGGCTACGGGACGCTTCCGGATTCCGTGTCCATGGCGATCATAAAGCCGGGAACAACCGCAACGGTAGGAAGCCTGACGCCCGGCTCGACCTACGCGTTCCAGATACGGGCGGCGGATGAATATAAAAACTATTCAGCCTGGGTTGGGACAGACGCGCTCACCGCCAACGGCACGAACGTCATCACGACGTTGCCGGAGGGTACCGTTTCGAAGCCGCCGTTAACAGGTCTTAAGATATTTACATGGGACACCAGCTATATATGGATCTCCTGGACTTCTCCGAGTATGACGCCGCCGGTAGCCAGCGGTTCCTGGCCCAAGCCGGAATTTACAATTTCTCCTGACCATGGCGCCAATGCCCACACATCGGCAACTACGGCTCAATTTACCGGGCTTACTAATAATACGTTCTACACTATCGGGATGCGGCTTAAATATGAAGACGGTACTTATTGCGCCTGGCAGTATGTAACGCAAACAACAGGGGATCATACGCCTCCTCAGCCGCCGTCAAATGTTTGGTCACGTCATACTGGTAATACAAGCCTGGAAGTGCACTGGACCAATTCAGCCGATACAGACATCGCCGAAATATTAGTATATATTAGGGGGCCGACTGATGGAACGCCTCCAACGCAAGAGTGGCACTTCGTAATTAATGCCGCAGGGCAGGTTACTTCTCCAGCGTCGACAACAGCCACTGCTACACCGTGGGGATCGGGGGCGGCCCAAACGTTTTACTTCCCGACTGCGGATTTGCAGCTATTAGTTTCGGGTAAGTTTTACGCATTTGAACTTTCTTTTACTGATACGAATAATAATCACTACAGTGATAGTGGTCATGGTATCGCGCCCTCTGGAGATTACCCCACCAGTCACCCATAAGGGGGCATTAGGTAATTGCCGGTATGAATAAACCGGCGTGATCGTTTTCATAGAAGAGCTTCTTGCGCCCGGTTGGGCGCAAGAAGCTCTTCTTTTTCCAGGAAGCGGCAAGTATTCGGCAAATACGGAATGAAGAAAAGAAAACAGCAGAAATACCGGTATTTTCCGGATTCTGTGGTCAAATTCCATCTCGCAACAAATCAGCGGATATTAAAATAAAACCGTTCCAAGTAGGCTATTCGTTTTTTAGCGTCTTCACGACGCGTACTCTGGGGGTATTCTTTCACCAGACGACGGTAAAATTCCAGCGCCCGCCGGATGTCCCGCATAGGTCCGGGCGCTTCCAGTAACTGTCCGTAAAGCCACCAGGCCTCATCACTCCCCAGGGGGAACCGCTCCCGGAACCGGTCCAGCAGCGCCAGGGCTTCCGGAATATGCCCCCCCTCCTGCTCTTCCCGGGCACGGCGCACCAACGCCGCAGGTTCAACGTCTTCTTTCTCCGTGACGGCGCTTCCTCCCACAGGGGGCCTTTGAGCCGGGACCGCGCCGATCGCTGCGGTTGGCGCAACCGGCGGCGTAGCCGTCGTCGTAGACGTTGTATTGGCCCCGCCCTCCGGCCCCTGTAGTACGGCCCCTGTATTACCATTGGCAACAGGTTCGGCGCCTCCGCCATTTTCGGGCCTTTCAGTCCCCGCAGCAGCTCCCGGGTCTGCCGCCGGCAGGGGCCAGCGCGGTTCCGCCACCACGGAATTTCCCGCATCACCCTGGCCTGTCCCCGGCGGGGTGTAGAAAAACGAATTTTCCCCCAAAACGTCTTCCACAATCACCCGGACATGATCATTCAGAATATAATCCCTGATAAAATCCTGTTTGTAAAATCTCAGCTCGTATTCTCCGGTTTCTTCCGCCTGGAAAATAAAATTCTGGCCCTCCGTATCAATTCGCCGGGAAACATAGGGAAGCCCGCGTTTTGAACCGGCCTCCCCCAAAAAGACCCAACCGGCGCCCCGAAAGGGTACTTCCAGGGTGGAACCCAGGGGCACGCGGACCACCCGGGAATAGGTAACCTCATCTTCCCTCCCTGATGCAGGGGGGTCATTTTCCACCCCAGAGGGCGCTGTTGCCGGAGGTCTTGAAGCCGGGACCGGAGGCCGGGTTTCCGCTTGGGGCAGCGGTACTTGGGCAGGGCCGGGAGACGCCCGGCCCTCTACCGGCTGGGCCGGAGGCGGAGCGGGGCGGGTTCCGGGCCGGCGCGGGGCAGGCTCTGCGGGGCGGAGCGTTGCCGGCGGTTCCGGGGGAACCGAAGGCGCTTCAGGTTTTGCCGCCGGAAGCGGGGGCGCCGGAGGAGGGGGCTGGACCGGCGGCGCCGGAACCGGCGTTTCCTGAACAGGCGGCGGTGCCGGAGGAGGAAGCGGGGGCGGCGGCGGTAATGGGGGCGGGGGCGGTGGTTCCGGGAAAAACGGCGCCTCAGGCTCGGGATACTCTAACTGGGCCACCGCTTCCGGAGAAGGCTCCACAAAAGGCTTTTCCGCCTCGGGAACAGGCGGGGGCGCCGGCTCGGGGGGATCCTCCGCCGCAAGGGGCGCCGGTTCTTCAGGGGGCAACGTGCCGCCCGAGGAAGGGTCCTCCCCGGGGTAATCTTCCTCCGGAACCGCCTCTTCCGGCGGCAGGGGCGCTTCCCCGGCCCCTTCTATATCCGTATCTTCAGTTTTGGGGATTTTGGCAGCCGGGAAACCGGTTTCAGGGGGCGCTTCAAATTCGGGGGCAGGACCGGGGGTCTCACAGGACAAGAGGACCAGAAGAACCATGAGTGCCGCCGGGACCTGCTTCATGGGACCCGCTCCATGATCCGGTCAACCACATCTTTCATCAAATCCTCGTAAACCCTGGGCCCCTCCTCCATAGGGTCTGTCCAAAAAGGGGCGGCGTCTTCGGCGGTCCAGGAGTCCCGTCTGTTCCGTTCCAGAAGCGACCGGGGGAGAAAATCCGGTTCCTCACCCAGAAAAAACTCCTCCCCGGAAAGCTCGTTTGCAAAAAGCCCGGTAATGGCATCGGAATCCCCCATACTGCCCGGTCTCCCTCCGCTCCGGCTTAAAACAACCATAACCAGCACAACAATAACCAGAATCAAAACAAAGCCCCCGGCGCCGAGGAGCATCAGTCTGGGCTCTTTATGGGCGAATTCCTTTATCTTTAACGGCAGGGCGGCGATATAATTCCGAAAATCGAAAAATAATTCCGCGATATAACCGGTAAAATCAGACAGCCCCATACCTTTATTGTAGCAAATAAATCAGAAATAGTATATTATATTTGAACGGAGCAAGTTGTTCCGGCGGAGCAATTATGAACGAACGGCTGGAATCACTTTTACACAGATACGACGAAGTTTCGCAGTTGATTCAGGATGCGGATCTGGTAAAGGATCAGAACAAATACAAGGCTATCATGAAGGAATATTCCCAGCTCACGGCTATCCACGATGCCTACGGCGAAATTGAGGCGCTCTCGGCGGAGTTGAGCGATACCCGGTTCCTGATTCAGGAAGAAAAGGATCCGGAGATGAAGGAGCTTGCCAGGGAGGAACTCAAAAACCTGGAACAGCGGCATAAGGACGCCGAGGACCGGCTTAAATTCCTCCTCATCCCCAAGGATCCCCTGGATGAGAAAAACATCATCATGGAAATCCGGGCCGGTACCGGCGGTGACGAAGCGGCCCTCTTCGCCTCCGATCTCTTCCGTATGTATTCACGTTTTGCGGAAACCAGGGGCTGGAAATTTGAAATCATGGGCATCAACGAAACCGAACTTGGGGGCTTTAAAGAAATTGTCTTTTCTATCAGCGGCAACAATGTGTACGAGAACCTGCGCTACGAATCCGGGGTTCACCGGGTCCAACGGGTTCCGGCCACTGAGGCCTCCGGCCGTATCCACACCTCGGCGGTTACCGTGGCGGTGCTCCCCGAAGCGGATGAAACCGAAATCAACATACGCCAGGAAGATCTGCGCATCGATGTAATGCGCGCTGGCGGTCCTGGCGGGCAGTGCGTTAACACCACCGATTCCGCAGTGCGGATCACCCATCTCCCCACCGGTTTAGTAGTTCACTGTCAGGATGAAAAAAGCCAGATCAAAAACAAGGCCAAGGCCATGCGCATACTCAGGGCCCGGATCTATGAACTGGAAGACGCAAAGGCCCAGGCGGAACGCTCGGAAGCCCGGAAAAACCAGGTAGGTTCCGGCGACCGCTCCGAACGTATCCGCACCTACAACTTCCCCCAAAACCGCATGACCGACCACCGAATCAACCTTACCCTCTACAAGCTGGACCTCGTCATGCAGGGAGATGTAGCAGAACTCTTCGACGCCCTTAAGCTCTCCGCCCGTGAAGAATTATTGCGCGCCACCGCATCATAAGGGGGAGCACCCTTACCCATCGTGTAAAAAATCAATGGATAATGCGCTGAATTGCCACGCCGCTGCTCCCCCTGAGTCCGAGCCCGCCTGCCCTGGGCGCGGATTACGGGCACGCGGTCTCGGCCTACCCCCACTCCTCGGGGCCTGCCGGTGGGTAACGTCATGACCATCCGTGAGACCCTCACCGAAGCTTCCGCCCGCCTCTCCGCCGCCGGCATAGACACCCCCTCCCTGGATGCCTCCCTGCTTTTGGCGGAAACGCTCGGCGCAAACCGCACCGGCCTGATCCTGGCCTGCAATGAACCCCTCTCCGGTGAAGGGTATCGCCGTTTCGGCCAACTCCTGGACCGTCGCCTTTCCGGGGAGCCTGTGGCCTACATCCTGGGCCGCAAAGAATTCCGCGGTCTTGACTTCAAGGTAAGCCCGGCGGTCCTCATCCCCCGGCCGGATACGGAGACCCTGGTAGAAGCCGCCCTCAAAACGGTGTCAGACACCGTTCTCGACCTGTGTACCGGCTCCGGCGCGGTGGCCATAGCGCTGAAACACGAGCGCCCTGCCCTCGCCGTAAGCGCCTCGGACATTTCCCCGGAGGCCCTGGAAGTCGCCCGGCAAAACACCGTTAACGCCGAACCGGTTACCTTCATCGAAAGCGACCTGTTTGCGGCTTTCCCCACCCTGCCGCAAGGCGCCGCGCCGCGCCGTTTCGGCATGATCGTCTCAAACCCGCCCTATGTCCCCAGCGCGGTAATCCCCACCCTCTCCCGGGAAGTACGGAGCGAACCGCGCCTTGCCCTGGACGGCGGAAATGACGGCCTTGACCTTATCCGCCGGATAATAAGCGAAGCCCGGGAGTTTCTCGTCCCGGGCGGCCTACTCCTCTTGGAAGCAGACCCAGGGCAAATGGAAACTATCGGGAGCATACTTGCAGTTCAGGGTTATACCGGTATACAAACATTTAGGGACCTTTCCCAGCGGTCGCGGGTCATAGGCGGTAGAGGCCGGGAATAAATTATGAAACACCAGGTGAAAGATCATAGCGATATATTTTCCTCCTACGAAAAGGCCGATCAGGACCGGATCAAAGAGGCTATTACCTGGGCTGAAAAACTGCACTCCCCCAATGAAGCCGCGTTTTCCCGCCCTTTGGGCATGGCGGCTATCCTGGCGGAGCTCAAGCTGGACGCGGACACGGTAATAGCCGCCATACTCCACGAAACCCCGGAGGCGGCGTGGTCCCCGGCGGGCGCCCCCGCCGGATTACCCCGGGAAGCCGTTGCGGCGGCAATCACGGAACGCTTCGGCAAAAACGTAGCGTTTCTGGTGGAAGGGGCCGCCCGGATCGCCAGTATCTCCGCCACGAACAAGACTATCCAGGAAGCCGAAAACATCAGGAAGATGCTCTTCGCCATGGTCAGGGATATACGGGTTATCTTTATCAAACTGGCGGATAAACTCACCGCCTTGCGGGAGCTCGACCACGACGCAAACAGCGATGCCGCCTCCTGCAAAACCGCCGCACAGGAGTGCCTGGACATATACGCGCCCCTGGCGGATCGGCTCGGTATTTCCTGGATGAAGGATGAGCTGGAAGACCTCTCCCTGAAATACCTCAACCGGGAGGCTTTCTCCCAGATAAAAGAAATTGTGTCCCTCAAACGGGATGAAAGGCAAAAGTACCTTGATACCGTTAAGGACCTGATCAAAAAAGAGGCTGCCTCAAGCGGTATTACCATAGACGTTGAAAGCAGGGCAAAACATTTTTACTCAATTTACCAGAAAATGCGAAAACGCAATAAAGGAGCGGAGGACCTCTACGATCTTTTCGGTCTCCGGATACTCTGCGATAACATTGAGCAATGCTATACCCTGCTCGGCCTGGTTCACCGGCTCTGGAAACCCCTGGAAGGCCGCTTTAAAGATTACATCGCCATGCCAAAAGCCAATGGTTATCAAAGTCTGCACACCACAGTTATGGTCCCCTCGGATCAGGATAACGGCGCCAATGCCGAAAGCCAGCCCGCCTTAGGGCAGCCGGTGCTGGGGCAGCCCTTCCCCTGGTCGCCCCTGGTTGCCAAGTACGGCTTTGGTCAGCCCCTGGAAATCCAAATCCGCACCTTTGGTATGCACCAGATCGCCGAATACGGCGTTGCAAGCCACTGGCTTTACAAAAAAGGCTCCACCAGCGAAGTGATCCGTCCCCGGGATGTCTCCATCATTAACCGGCTCAAGGATTGGAAGCGGGCGGCGGAATTGCCGGATAAAAATAATATCCCCGGTTCCGGGAACACAGGGCCGGATTCCGAATCCTTTCTTGAGGATATAAAACGGGAACTCCTCAAAGATTCAATCTATGCCTTTACCCCCCAGGGCAAGGTAATAGAACTCCCCGCGGGGGCAAGCCCTATAGACTTTGCCTATGCGATCCATACCGCCGTTGGCGATCACTGTTCCGGCGCCAAAGCCGATGGAGCAATCATCCCCCTTAGTTCCGAACTCCAAAATACCCAGGTGGTAGAAATACTCACCACTACGAACGCCCGCCCCCACATCAACTGGCTCAGGATAGTAAAAACCGCCAAGGCCCGCAACAAGATCCGTTCCTGGCTGCAGCAAAATGACAGCTCGGTGATCATCGAAAAAAATGTGGTGGCAAAAAAGAAGGACGGCGGACAGAGCGCCCCAGGCAAAACGCCGGGCCGCGGCACATCTGCGCCGCATACTTCCGCCGCATTCTCCGGCCCTGCCGGAAAAGCACAGGAAACCGCTTCCCAAACCGCCCCGGAGACCTTTGTCCAGCGGGTCCCAGGCGAATCCATGAGCACAGAAGCGCTTCATGTACGGGTGGAAGACGAGAAGAACATGATGATCCGTTTTGCCAAATGCTGCAATCCCGTAATGGGGGATTCCATTGTGGGCTACGTGTCCCGGGGAAGGGGCATTATCGTTCACCGGAAGAACTGCCGGAACCTCATCAATATTCCCGATTTTGCCGAACGCCGAATTGATACGGAATGGGAAAACGCCGCGAGCCTCCTGGTCAAGCGGTTTAAAATTGAAGCCCGGCTCCATGCAAACCTGTTCTCGGAAATTGAAGGGGCCATCCGCAAATACCAGGGCCATCTGATAGAAGGCCGGCTTGAACAGACCAGGGCCAACCACCTTACCGGTTTTTTCACCATGCAGTTGGAACAACAGGACGATCTCAGGAAGATCATGAAAAACATTCGGGGAATACCCGTTGTGTTCAGTATCATGGAATTGGAGGGGAATGAAAGGTGAATTATGATCAGGTCAGGGATATAAAGAAAACCCTGGGATACCCAGGGCTTTTCTCACGAATAGAGCTTTTTCCTATGAAGCGGTAGGAACGCTTTTTTTGCCGTGTTTAACGGCGGCCCGGCAGGTCTTGCAAATCTTGATCTTGGCCCCGCCTGCTTCCTGTTCATAGAGGATCTTCACATTAGTCCGCTTGCAGACCGGGCATTCGCCACGGCCATGGGAAACCTGATCCCGTATTCCTTTGCCTCTGTGCGCTTTAGACATCTCTTCCCCCTGCTTACCCGGCCGCGGCTTTTTCTTTGGCTTTTGACTTCCCGGCGGCTTTCTCTTTCTTGCCCGAATCGCCTTTCCCGCCCTTATCCTGGCTTTTCTTTTCTTTCTTTGCCTTCTTATCAGACGACTGTTCAGTATCCAGCTTATAATCCACCAGTTCAAGGATCACCACCTCTGCGGCGTCCCCGTACCGTTCCCCTAGCTTGAGAATCCGGGTGTACCCGCCCGGCCGTTCCTTCATACGGATCGCAATGTCGGTGAATAGTTTTGCTACCATCCCCTCATCAAAAAGACGGCTGGAAACAATACGCCGGTTATGCACCGAATCCACTTTTGCCCTGGTGATCAGTTTTTCCGCGCTCCGGCGGATCTCCAAAGCCTTAGCCTTGGTAGTCTTAATCCGTTCATGCCTGAACAGGCTTGTCACCATATTGCGATGAAGAGCTTTCCGGTGCGCCGAGTTGCGCTCAAGGGGATTAAATCCTCTTCTATGCTTCATCTTCTTCTTCCTTCTGCGGATTTAACTTAACCGCGTTTAGTAACACGTTAACATCGGTTATTCCGAGGCTCAAATTCCATTCTTTAAGCTTCTCTTTGATTTCCTGCAAGGACTTCTTACCGAAATTCCGTGTTTTGGTAATATCATCCTCAGTCTTCCGGGTAAGCTCGCCAATAGTTCTAATGTTTGCGTTCTTGAGGCAGTTTGAAGACCGGACCGAAAGTTCCAATTCTTCTACCGGTGTGTTGAGGATCTGGCGGATTCGCTCATCCTCTTCATCTATATCCTCATCGGACCCGAGGTTGTTTTCGTCAAAGTTGATAAACACCGAAAAATGATCTTTGGCGATCTTGGCAGCTTCCGCCAAGGCATCGTCGGGCTTGACAGTACCATCGGTCCACACTTCCAGAATCAGCTTGTCATAATCACTGCGCTGGCCTACCCGGACGGGTTCCACGGCGAACTTCACCTTTTTTACCGGTGAGAAAATAGCGTCCATCGGGATGGTGCCAATAACTTCAACATACTGTTCATTCACTTCCGAAGGAACATAACCCCGGCCAAGGTCGATCTGGACTTCAAACAACAGATTGGCATTATCCATCAAGGTCATCACATGAAGACCTTTGGACAGTACTTCTACTTCTCCAACCCGCTCGAAATCGTTGCTCTTTAACTCCTGCTTACCCTTCCATTCATACGTAATGGTATGCTGTTCCATATCCTGGGGCAACCGAAGCCGGATTTGTTTGAGATTATTGATAACTTCCAGCGTGTCTTCAACAATATTGGGAATCGTCTCAAATTCACTTGAAATATCCCGAGGCGCCTCGTCGGCGTCGTAGGAAGTAATCTTAACCGAGGTAATCGCGTATCCCTGAATCGAAGACAACAAAACCCGCCGCAGCGTATTACCAACGGTGGTTCCAAATCCCGGTTCAAAAGGAGCGGCGGTAAACTTGCCATAATTTGGCTTGAGTTCACCATGCTCAAAGGTAATACCTTTCGGACGTTTGAATCCTATAAGCAGACTCTTACGGGCCATGGAAACTCCTTATTTAGAATATAATTCGACGATCATCTGTTCTTTGATGTCCGCCAAATCGGTAATATCACTACGCCTCGGAGCGACAAGAAATTTTCCCTTCATCGCATCAGGGTCGAGCTGAAGCCAGGGCATTACACCGGACTTGCCGAATTCCTTGAGAGCCTCTTTAATTGTCACAAAATTCTTGCTTTTTTCTTTAATCTCAATTACATCCTCAGCCCGCACAAGGTATGAAGGTATGTTCACCCGCTTGCCGTTAACCAAAATGTGACCATGGAGCACTATCTGCCGGGCCTGGTTCCGGCTGTTGGCAAACCGCAGACGGTATACTACATTATCCAGGCGCCGCTCCAGCATCACAAAAAGGTTTTCACCGGTAATGCCGGACATACTGAGGGCCCGCTCAAAGAACAGGCTGAATTGCTTCTCCTGCATACCGTAGATCCTCTTGAGCTTCTGTTTTTCCCGAAGCTGTAGTCCGTAATCGGAGCGCTTTCCGAGCCGTGCCTTGGGATCTTTTCCCGGGGCCGGTCTTTTTTTATTAATCGGACATTTGTCACTCTTGCAACGGCTGCCCTTAAGCATGAGCTTTTTCTGTTCCGCCCGGCACAAACGGCAGACCGGTCCGATATATCTTGCCATATCTCTTACCTCACCTTAAATACGCACGTTATATACGGCGCGTTTTCCGCGGCCTACAGCCATTATGCGGAATGGGAGTTACGTCGTTAATCGACTTAACCTTGATACCCAAGGCGCCAAGCTGCCGAATTGCCGATTCCCGGCCTATGCCTGGGCCCTTTACATACACATGCACTTCCCTAAGTCCTACCTGCATGGCCTTTTGCGCGGCTGTTTCAGTAACCGTCTGAGCCGCGAAGGGGGTGGACTTCTTCGCACCCCGAAACCCAAGCCCGCCGGAGCTGGCCCAGGAAACCGCGTTCCCCATCAGGTCGGTAATAGTCACAATCGTGTTATTAAAGGTCGCCTGAATATAGACATTTCCTTCGTAAACTGACTTTTTCTCTTTCTTCTTCTTGGTATTCTTGGTAGTACCAGCCACACTATCCTCCGATTATTTCTTCTTACCCGCAACGGTCTTCTTCTTGCCTTTCCGGGTCCGGGCGTTGGTCCTTGTCCGTTGCCCGCGCAGGGGCAAGCCCCTCCGGTGCCTGAGACCCCGGTAACAACCGATATCCATTAACCGCTTTATGTTCAAGGCGATCTCGGTGCGAAGACGTCCTTCAACCTTGTACTGGTTCTCAATAAGCTGGCGGAGTTCGTTCAACTCCTCCTGGGAAAGATCGTTGATCAGCCGTGTTGGATCAACCTTGGCTTTAAGACAGATTTCATCGGCACTGGACCGCCCGATTCCAAAAATGTAGGTTAAAGCGATGTTTACGTGTTTATTAGGGAGGTCAACCCCCGCGATACGTGCCATAATTCCTACCTAACCTTGTTTCTGCTTGTGTTTGGGATTCTGACAAATGATACGGACAATCCCGTTCCGTTTAATCACCTTGCATTTATCACAAATCGGTTTCACACTGGTTCGAACCTTCATCAATT
>JAITNM010000019.1 GCA_031290475.1 Treponema sp.
GTTTTTTCGCGGATACGGCGCAGGTGGAGGAGGTCGAGGTCCAGCCAGTAGTAGAAAGCCTTGTCTTTGTAATAGAACGCCGCCGCCGGGTCTCCCCGCAGGTGGGCGTAGGTTTTAAGGCCGTCGTTTTCTGTAGGAACCCGGAACAGGGACGGTGTAAAGAGGGCGGCGAATTCCCGCAGCGCCGTAGTGCTCAGGGCCTGCAAGGTCCGGACGGGGCGCTTCGCCGCCGCCGGAGCGGGCTTTCGCGGGGCGGGAGAGGGCAGGGGGAGGCTTTCCCGAATGAGGCGTTCCGCGCCGGCGATGACAAATTTTGCCTTGGCCCAGGGGGCGTCCTGTTTACGGTAAAAATCGGCGTGGAGGTACAGGGTTCCCGGGTATTGGGTAATATCAATTTCTTTGGGAACAGCAAGGGTGATTTCCGCCTCCGCGCCCGGTTCCATCTTGGGTAGTTTCTCTGTCCCTTTGGCGACAACTTCTTCCTCTGTACGGAGTTCCCACGAAAAGCCGATGTGTTCGAGACCGGAAAAATCATAACGGTTTTCAACAGTAAAACTGAAGGGCTTGCCGGGGATGGGCAGCAGGCGCAGCGGGGCAAAGACCTGCTTGCACTCAGCCATGGCGGGTTTCGGCGTTTGGTCAGGGAAGAGAAGACCGTTAAGACAGAAATCGTAATCCGTGGGCTCGTCCCCAAAGTCGCCGCCGTACTTCCAGTATTTCGATCCATCGGCGGCATGGGCGGCGATACCCTGATCGATCCAGTCCCAGATAAAGCCCCCCTGGAACCCCCGGTGGCTTTCAATAGCCCGCCAATAATCCGCAAGGCTTCCATTGGAATTCCCCATGGCGTGGGAATACTCGATCATGATAAGGGGCCGATCGTCGTCCCGGTATTTGACAAATTGGGTGATAAGATCGATGGCGGGGTACATGGGCCCGATAATGTCCGTAAGCCCCCTGCCCCGGCCCAGGGAATCCACGGTAAAGGCCCCCTGGCCGCCCTCAGGCCGGACAAAGCCCTCGTAGTTTACCGGCCGGGAAGGGTCCCGGCGGTGTATCCAGGCGGCATTCATTACGTGGTTTTCACCCTCCCCGCTTTCATTCCCCAATGACCAGATAATAATAGAAGGATGATTCTTGTCCCGCTCCACCATGCGCTGCACCCGGCTTGTAAAGGCATAGGTCCACGCGCCGGAAGAACTGAGCTGGTTGTAGAAACAGTGGTGTTCAATATTCGCCTCGTCCACAAGGTATATGCCGTACCTGTCGCAGAGTTCGTACCACCGTTCATCATCGGGGTAGTGGCAGGTACGCACCGCGTTGAAGTTGTGCTGCTTGAGGAGCATAATATCCTTCACCATGGATTCGGTAGAAAGGGTCTTGCCGGTGTTTTCGTCATGTTCATGACGGTTTACCCCCTTTATCAGCACCGCTTTGCTGTTGATAAGGAGTTCCCGGCGGGCAACGCAAACGCTTCTAAAGCCCGTACAAAAGGCGGCGCTTTCCAGGTGTGTATCATCATCGTAGACACTAAAACTGATGATATAGAGATTCGGCGCTTCGTGGGACCAGATCCTGGGATTTTTGATAATCAGCTCCCCTTCGGCGCGGTTTGAATTAAGCCGGTAATTACAGGTAAGGGCCAGCTCCCCTTTGGCAACCGGCTTAAGTTTATCCGCCAGATGCAGGACTTCCTCCCCTCTTGTGCTCAGTGTAAAAGGATAGAGGGCGTATTTTACGGTAAAGGGCCTTGCGGAAGCGGAGACAATAACCGCTTCGTTTCCGGTACTGCTCCCCTCGCTCAGTTTTCCTCCCATGGTGAGGGAAAACCGCAGTACCCCTTGAGCGCCGTCTTTGGTTTCCCGGACCGCGCCGGGAATGACCGAAACGTCTTCAATAAAAGATTCCCCGGTGGCGTAGAGGTACACGCTCCGGTGTATCCCCCCGAACCACCACTGATCCTGATCTTCAATATAACTCCCATCGGAATACCGCACCACCTTGAGGCACAGGGTATTTTCGGCCCCCGCTTTTAAGAGCGGGCTAATGTCGTATTCCGAGGGAAGCCGGGTGTCCTTGCCAGCGCCGGCAAATACGCCGTTTACGTACAAAAGGCAGCAGCTTTCGGCGGACCCCACGTGGAGCACCACCCGGCGATCCTTCCACGATTTGGGCAGGGTAAAATTTCTGCGGTAGAGTCCTGTGGGGTTCTGCGCCGGGGAACGGGGCGGGGTTCTCTGAAAGGGCATCTGCACATTGGTGTAGTGGGGCTTGTCATAACCCTGGAGGGTCCAGGTACCGGGAACCTTAATCGTGTCCCATTCAGAGGCGTCAAATTCCGGGACGGTCCAGTCAAGGCTGTCATTGGAGGGGTTATCAAGAAGACAGAACCGCCATTCACCGTCCAGACAATAGTAAAACGGAGTATCCTTCAAATCCCGGTATTCCGGCCCGGCAAGAACATCAACAAGGGCCTCCCGGGGGGAAGAAAATGAAAGGGGAAAACTCCGCATAGGAAGCCGGCCTAAACCCTGAATCTCGGGATTTTCCCAGATGGGGAGAGTATTATTGTTCATATTACTGTTGAGCATAGATGATCCCGAAGAAAAGTCAAGGAGAGGAGAGAAGCTGTAAAAAACTTCTTTGAGTTATCATAGTACAAAAATACCATAAAATTCTCCGGAAAATTAGTATTTTTGTAACTTTCGGTATTGAAAAAACGGATTTACAATCTATCATAATCTTTAGTTTTGGAGGAATTAGTTATGAAGAAATCAGGTTTAGTCGTGCTTGCCCTGCTCCTGGGCGGCGTCATGGTATTTTTGGGCTGCAATAAAAACAAGCAGGAAAGCAAGAGCGCGGATCCCAATGCGCCGGTAACCTTAACGGTTTGGTGCTGGGATCCCAGCTTTAATGTGTATGCCATGAATGAAGCGGCAAAAATTTACAAAACGGATCATTCCAATGTTACCGTGAATGTGGTGGAAACAGCGTGGGACGATGTTCAGCAGAAACTGACCACTTCCCTGTCGGCGAATCAAACGGGAAATCTGCCGGATATTGTGCTGATGCAGGATAATGCCATACAGAAGAACGTTACCACCTTCAACAAAGGGTTTCTGGCCCTGGACGGCAAGGTTGATGTTTCCCAGTTTGCCCAGTACAAGGTCGATGTGGCCACCATTGACGGGAAGAAGTACGGCGTCCCCTTTGATAACGGCGCCAGCGCCACTTTCCTCCGGAAGGACGTTGTGGAGAGGGCGGGACTCAACGCCGGCGATTTTAACGATATAACCTGGGACCGGTTTATTGAGCTGGGAAAAATTGTAAAAGAAAAGACCGGCGTTGCCATGATTTCCGCGGTAGGAAATGAAAATGATCTGCTTCCCCTTATGCTCCAGAGCGCCGGGGTATGGTTCTTTGATGAGGCAGGAAAGGTGAATATCGCCAACAACGCTACGCTGAAAGAAGCCGCACGGGTGTACAAGGCCATGGTTGACGCGGGGGTGATCCTCCTGGTGACGGACTGGAACGCCTATATCGCCACTCTCAACAACGGCACTACGGCTTCCACGGTAAATGGCTGCTGGATAGTGGGTTCCATTTCCGCAGAGGCTTCCCAGTCCGGCAATTGGGCGGTGGTCAGCACCCCCCGGCTCAACATTCCCGGCGGCACCAACTACTCCAGTGTCGGCGGTTCAAGCTGGGTGGTCCTGGCCAATTCCCAGAATCCCGATGTAGCCATGGATTTCCTCAACAAGACCTTTGCCGGCAGCGTCGCCCTGTATGAAACGATCCTGCCCTCCTCCGGCGCCATTGCCACCTGGCTTCCGGCGAGTAATTCCCCGGTTTACGGTCAGCCCAATGCCTTCTTCGGGGGGCAGAAAATCTACCAGGATATTGTAGGGTACGCCGGCAAAGTGCCGATGATTAAATTCGGGATCTTCAACTACGAAGCCCGGAACAACGTAGCCCTGGCGCTGGCGGATATCGTCAAGGGGACCCCCATTGATGAGGCTCTGGTAAAGGCGCAGAAAGACACAGAATTCCTGATCGGACAGTAAAACAAAGGGCGAAGGGCAATATGAAGCGGGCGAATTTAACAAGAAAGTACAGCATCTGGGGGTGGTTTTTTGTAGCCCCCGCGGCGTTCCTGATCTTCATCCTGTCCTTCTACCCCATGGTCAGCGCATTTGTTCTGTCCCTGCAATCCGGGCTGGGCGGCAATTTACGGTTTACGGGTATCCGGAACTACTACCGCCTGTTCCAGGACAGCACTTTCTTAAGCTCCGTAGCCAATGTATTTGTATATCTTATCATCCAGGTACCGATCATGCTGTTCCTGGCCCTGATCCTCGCTTCTATTCTTAACTATGAAAAATTAAAATTTAAGGGCATTTTCCGCACCCTGATCTTTCTGCCCTGCGCCACCGCCCTGGTTTCTTCGGCCATGATCTTCAAATCGTTCTTTTCCCTGGACGGTATTGTCAATTTCTTTTTGCTGCAAACCAGGCTCATATCGTCTCCCATAAGCTGGCTGAGCCATCCTGTCTGGGCAAAGATCATAATTATTCTGGTTATCACCTGGCGCTGGACCGGCTACAACACCATCTTTTATCTCGCGGGGCTCCAGAACATCGATCCTGCCATATACGAGGCGGCGCGGATCGACGGCGCTTCCCCGTCCCAGCAGTTTTTTAAGCTTACCCTGCCTCTCCTGCGGCCGGTAATTCTTTTAACCACCATTATGTCCACCAACGGGACACTGCAGCTCTTTGATGAAGTGAAGAACATGACCAACGGAGGACCGGGAACATCGACCATCACCATATCACAGTACATCTACAATCTGTCATTTGTGTATAACCCCCAATTCGGCTATGCATCGGCGGTTTCATATTCAATACTGATTATGGTAGCAATACTATCTTTTGTTCAGATGAAAGTGGGGGACCGGGCGTGAAAAAGATCTACAATTACAATACCGTATTTATGTATATATTTCTGATCATTGTCTGTCTTTTTTCGGCTTTCCCCTTCGTCTGGATGATTTCGGCGGCAACCAACAGGAGCGTTGATATTATCAAGGGAAAGGTGTTTTTCGGGACCTATTT
Organism: Treponema sp.; assembly: GCA_031290475.1. GTDB lineage: Bacteria > Spirochaetota > Spirochaetia > Treponematales > Breznakiellaceae > JAITNM01. Next base: position 5,115 of record JAITNM010000019.1, read on the forward strand.
TATCGAAAACATCAAACAGCTTTTCTCCATAGTCTCCGTGGACAGGGCATTCCTGAATTCCCTGAGGAATACCGTGGCGGGCACCCTGGCGAGCCTTTTAATATGCTCCATGGCGGGTTACGGCTTCCAGATCTACCGGGATAAGAACAAGGACCGGCTCATGTCCATCCTGCTCCTTTCCATGATGGTACCCTTTGCGTCGGTTATGATACCCCTCTTCAAGATGTTCAGCATTGCCGGCCTCCTGGATACCACCCTGGGTTTTATCCTCCCTTCGGTTTCCACCGCCTTCCTGATATTCTTTTTCCGTCAAAGCAGCATGACCTTCCCCTTTGAGATTGTCCAGGCCGCCAGGGTGGATGGGATGGGGGAATTCGGCATCTACGCCCGGATCTACATTCCGGTAATGGCCCCCACTTTTGCCGCCGCAGCGATTGTAACCTTTATGAACAGCTGGAACAGTTACCTCTGGCCCCTTATTATCATGCAAAGCCAGGGCAGCAAAACCATGCCCCTTTTGATCACCGGCCTTACCTCGGGGTACACAACCGATTACGGCATCCTGATGCTGGCGGTGACCATCTGTACGCTCCCCACGGTGATCCTCTTTTTCACCCAGCAGAAGCGCTTTGTAGCCGGGGTTCTGGGCTCAGTGAAATAGAATTTTCTTGAAGAAATGAGAAATATCCCCTATAATAACCAGCGGGGGGGCAGGGCGAATATGGAAAAACGGCGGTTGTTTTTCAAAATAATACCCGCTATTGCTATCGCTGTATTATTATTGAATGCCGGTATTATTTTTACCACGAAATATACCGGCGCCGTATTAATGCAGTTTTTTTCTTCTGCGGAAACTGAAAACAGGGTGCTTTTTTTCCTCAATTTCTATTTTCCCCTTGTTCTCTGCGCCATCGCCTTATACGGCTGTATTTTTTCCAACGCTTTTTTTCTCAGGGCCATCTGCCTTTTTGTGGGTTTTTCCATGGCGGTTATTGCCGAATATGTACTGAACGACCTTTTCACGATAAATCTCTGCATTTACGGCGCTTATATCCTGGTAACCGCCATGGCCTTTCCTCCACCTTATAACTATACCGGTTCAGTATTATCTATCGCGCTTTTTACTGTCTTTCTGTTTCATCCCCCCTTCCTGGGCCGCGCCGGAACAGATCTTGCTTTTTTTGCTCCTGCCTCAGAACAAACAGCCGCCTTTACGGTATACCTTCTGGCGCTCGCGATCCTGGCAGCCCTGGTCCGCCATCTGGCCGAATCATACCTCAACAGCGAAGCGGCGGTGAGCCATTTAAACCAGGTTGGAACAAAGATGCTGCTCTTTAACCACCGCCTGCAGGAATATGTAAAAAATTCAGGCGAAGAGGCGGTAAAAAAAGACCGCCTGCGGTTTACCCGGGATCTTCACGACAGTTCCGGCTATGTTTTCACCAACATTATCGCTATCACCGATGCGGCCATGAGTTGGCCGGCTATGGAACAGCAAAAAATGCAGGATACCTTCCAGCTCATTCAGAACCAGGCCCGGCAGGGTTTGCAGCAGACCAGGGAGATCCTCCACATGATCCGGAAACTTCAGGAACCTGCGCTGGGAAGCATAGAAAATATATACGAGATGAAAGCGATCCTGGAAGAAGTGACGGACATAAAAGTAGACATTGTAAGCGGCAATATGCGGCACAACTATGGTCCTGACGTAAACCGGACTCTTACCCGGATTGTGCAGGAAGCCTTTACCAATTCGGTACGCCACGGCCAGGCAAGCCGGATCATCATTGATTTCTGGGAACACCCGGGTAAGCTGGTCATGGTTGTACGGGACAATGGGATAGGAACCCAGCAAATAGTAAAAGGGATTGGACTGGCCGGCATGGAAGAACGGGTCGCCCAGGTTGGGGGAAGCCTGGAAGTGACTTCCCCGGAGGACGGCGGTTTTTGTGTTAAAGTAGCCATACCGCTTCTCCCCCAGGAACTGGCGGCCGATACAGGGGATGGTATAGCATGAGTAAAACAAAATTGAAAATACTGCTGGCGGATGATCAGAGCCTTTTCGCGGAAAGTCTTCGTATCTTTCTTAATAACTATGCTGAAGACATGGAAGTGGTGGGCATTGCCTATAACGGCAAAGAAGCGGTAGATATGGCCGCCAATCATCACCCGGACATTATTCTGATGGATATCCGTATGCCCGAAATGGACGGGGTAGAGGCGGTACGCACTATCAAACCGGAACATCCTGAGGTTAAAATCATCATGCTCTCTACATACCACGAAGACCCCCTGGTAATTTCCGCCTTACAGTCCGGCGCTTCCGGGTATCTTCTCAAGGATATATCGCCCACAGAACTCATCGCAGCCATCAGGGGGCTGAACAGCGGGGTAATACAGATTTCACCTGAGATAGTCCGCCAACTGGTACAGAAAACGTACAGCCCCGCGGAGGAGGCGGAGGGCGGAAGCGCGGATCAGCTGTCCTCAGGGATGGAAAAATCCACGGCTGACGGCAAAGGCCCTTTTGAATGGCTCAAGGATCTGACCAACCGGGAACGGGAAATATTCACCTTGATTGCCATCGGCTACGATAATGATCAAATCGCAAAAAAATTGGACCTTGCCATCCAGACTATCAGAAACCAGGTGAGCACCATTTATTCCAAACTCGGGGTAAAAGACCGCTTCGAAATAATCCGGCTGGCAAACAAGATCAAAAAGAATACCTAGTGTTTTTAAGGAGGTCTGTCTATAATGTGTCCACATTATAGACAGACTCTACCTAAGGCAAAGAACCTATTTCTCGTTCAGATTAAAGATCCCGTCCCAATCATGGGCAGGCGGCGTCTGACGGAACTTTTCACAGCGGCTAAGATACATCGCCGAGGGATTGTCTTCGGGCGCCATATTCAGAACCTTCAAAAAATTCTCCTTCGCGGCGGTCCAATCCTTGGCTTCAAAGATTTCCAGGGCTTCATGAAAAAGCCGCACCATTTCCGTCTCCGCCCCGGAGGCCGCTTCATTAAGATCGATAAGCTCGTGAAGCCGCACCGGCTCTGTTATCCCGACCACCCGCACCCGGTCAAGCCTGCGGCTAAGGATCTTGTCTCCGGTCTCACGGATAGTATTCCCCGAGGTTAGAATTACTGTCCCGTACTGTTTGTTCACCCCCTCAAGCCGTGCGGCCAGGTTTACCGCGTTCCCCATGATGGTGTAGTTCATTTTATTTTCAGTACCCATGTTGCCTACGACCATATTGCCCGTATTGATCCCTATCCGCGTCATAATGGGGGAAGGATCATCCTTGCTCTTTATGATGCCCTTGTTGACCAGGGCCTGGAGCACCGCGTCATCGATGAGCTCCCGCTCCCGCGCCTCCCGGTTAAAATCGACCTCCGCCTTCCTCATGGCGATAGCGGAACGGCAGGCCAAAAACGCGTGATCGTCCATCGGCAGCGGCGCGCCAAAGAAGGCGATGATGGCATCCCCTTCGTACTTGTCGATTGTCCCCTGGTTGTCCAGCACAATATCGCTCATCCTGGTCAAATACACATTAAGCAGATTTACCAATCGTCTCGGGTCCGCCTCGCCGGTTTCAGGGTTTTTAAGGGCTTCGGAAATAGTAGAAAAACTGCGGATATCGGTGAATATTGCGGTCATGTTCCGGCGGTCGCCGCCAAGGGTAAAAAGGGAGGGATTCTGAATAATTACATCAGCCACCGCAGGAGAGGTGTACGTGGAAAGGGCCTTGCGTATAAACTGCTTCTCCTGCTCGGAATTCATAAAGGCAACTACTTCCCGGATGATCACGGCGGCAAACAGGGATAATCCGGGCACAAGGGGATCCAGGAAAATGCCGAAGACGCCCAGGAGCAGCAGGGATGCTGCAAACAGAATTACCGCTCCAATGAAGCCAATGATAAACCGGAATAGGGGCTTTAGAGAGCTAAGAAGCACAATCAGAACGGGAGCGAAAAGGATCGCAAGAAGGAGGCTCCAAATCCTGTCAAGGGGAATGATAAAGGATTCCCGCTGTATGGTATCAAGAACTACGCCGTGGGTACCGACGTTCACATACTGTTCGTGAAAAGGGTTAACGCCGATATCGGTAGTACCCGTATCAACCCGGCCTGCAATACAAAATTTACCGGGCAAAATTTCCCGAAAGCGCCGGTCGATCTCCTCAAGGCCGGCGTACACTGTTCCAAGGTACTCTGCGGAGGTTGCCATGTAATCCGCCTCTTCCAAAAGACGTTCCCTGGAACCGGCGGGAATTGATTCGGCTAAATCCCGGACCTCAGCAGCTTCTCTGACGGCAACGCCGCTTTCCAACAGGGCTTTTACCTGCCGTCGTCCTTCTTCCTGTAAGCTTAGAAATTCATCAAAGGCCTCATCAGAATTCTGGGTTACCGCTCTCCGCCGCGCTTCCTGGGCGGCGTCCAAATACTGCAGGGCGTTCCGGGCAACGTTCATGGTATCGCCGAAAAAACGGTAATCCGAATCCGAAAGGTTATTAAGGTATCCCAGGATCTGCTGTTCTAAATTTTCCAGCCTGCTAAAAACAGCAAATGAAACGTGGGTAAAACTACTGTCGTAGGTTTCCAAAGGCCAGTCCAGAAGCATGGCCCCGGAATTATCCAGGGGGATAACAATATCCCGCTTTTTCTCCTCCCCTAACATCACCCCTTTAAGGGTAAGCCGGTTTTTTTCAAGGATCATCTCCGGCCGGCCCAGGAAATCGGCCAGGGGGGCGAACGCCAGCTGGAGGTACCACAATCCGTCCAGTTCACGGGTAAGAAGTATCCTGCGCCGTACCCCATCGGAATCAATAACTACGTTGGTAAACCCCGCCCCTGCGGAGGCTTCCATCAGCGAGACGATAGGGGGGAGCAGATCCTCATTGGTGTTACTGTGGGCCCCGGGACGAACGGTTATTGGATAGGAAAATAATTCTTCCGCCACCTTTTTTCGCGCCGACTGATCCCCTTCAAGCTTATAATTCTGGAAATTCAAGGTGGACCACACCGAGCCGAAAAGTCCCGCCGTCTGGGCCAGGTAGATATCATTATCCCGGGCTATACTCCCCGCCTTTTCCAGCAATAAACCCCGTTCCTCTTCAATAGCCTCAAGCAATTCCCCGGCATAGAGGGAGGCATCGCCCCGGCTTAAGGTTCCCGAAACGAGGGCGCCGGTAAATTCTTCCACATACGCGCTGATAGTAGAAAAACTGCGGTTAAAGTCTGCGGGGAGTCCCTGGTTTTTATAGGTCTCATCCACCCCATCAGGGCTTTTGTCCACAAATTCAATATCAAGGATCACCCGGTCCGCCCCATATTCCTTAAGACGGAGAAAGGCATCGGCAATAACCGAACGGGGCCAGGGATACACCCCTACCTGGGAAACAGCCAAATCATCCACATCCAGGAAGAGCACGCTCTCGATCCGATCCTTCTTTATCCTGAAACGCAGAAAAAAATCGTAGAGCCGGTCCTCCACAAAGGTGAAAACTTTAAACAGGCTCAGGAGAGAGAAGAGGACAACACAACTCAGCGCCACAATGGCGGAAGAACGGCGCAGGGTCATGCTGGCCGAACCGCAGGTTTCTGGATTTTCATAAATTTCCTTCCTTATATAATAATTACACGATTTAAGGAAATAAGTAAAGCCCATGAGGAGCCTGCCGGACTTTAGGCCGGTTTTTCCAAGAGCGGGCCAAAACTAAACGAGTTTTGGAACCGGCTTATCTATTTTTCTATTTACAATTTCAACCATTATAATTTTCAGTATTAATATTATTCCAATAAATATTGGGAATATATTAAAATTTATATATGAAGCAAGCCATCCAAATATTGGCGGCAATAAGGTGGTTCCAATATACGCGCTTGCCATTTGTATTCCCATTATAGCCTGTGAATACTCTCCACCAAAATTTTCAGGCGTCTCATGCAATAGACTGGGATATATAGGAGCGCAACCAAGACCAATCATAAAAAGCCCCGGCAATAATGTACTATTCCCAAACGGTAAAACCAATACAATAATCCCACAGCCAATAATCCCCTGCCCAAAACGGATCATCTGCCTGTTGTTTAATTTCATTGTTACAAAACCTGATATAAAACGCCCGAAAGTTATTCCAATATAATATAATGCTATCCATTGAGCGGCAATTTCAGGCGGTATGTTTTTTACCATAACCAAATAACTACTACCCCATAATCCTGTTATAGTTTCAATCGCGCAATAACAAAAAAATGCGACAAGTATCTGTTTAACCCCGGCAATAGAAAACAATTTTGTAAATTTTATTGACTTGTGTTGTGTTGATGTTTCATGGGCTATTTTATTTTTCCACAAAGGCAACGATATGAATAATAACGCAACAAGGCAAAATTGTATTATGCCGATGGTCCTATAACCTAAATTCCACGATTTTTTATTTACTAAAAATGCCGACATAATTATTGGGCCAATAGATGCGCCGATGCCCCAAAAACAGTGAAGCCAGCTCATGTGTCTGGCTTTGTAATGCAGCGCTACATAATTATTCAATGCGGCGTCAACAGAACCGGCGCCCAAACCCAATGGAATAGCACAAAGGCATAATACCCAGAAAACATGAGAAATTGAAAATCCAATAAGGGCTGCGGCGGTCATCAGAACACTGACGGCCGTAACAATGCCGGTTCCAAAACGTCTGATAATTCTTTCACTGAATATACTTGAAATGACCGTTCCTCCGGCAATAATCATGGAAATAAATCCGGCATAATACAAAGGAACATTTAATAAATTATACATTGAGGGCCACGCGGAACCAAGCAATGAATCCGGTAGACCCAAACTGATAAAAGAAAGATAAATTATAATCAAAAGTAACAATGTAAACATATATTCTTCCTTCTTAAATTATAGTATATTCCCTATATTCTTTTCTCCTTTGTTTACACTATAAGCATTTGAAAATTTTTTGTCAATTCTTTTATTAAGAATTTCCGTTCGGGCTATTACAAAGTTTTTTTATTGCAATTTGATTCATGCCAACTTTGCAAGGATTGTGCGGCGGAAGATACCCGTATAAAATGCATCAATAAAAGTATGTCCAGACCCGGAGCTGATGCTATGGGAATTGATGTGTACAAGACTGCCCATAATGCCGATTATCCGATCCAGGTAGTCAAGGATCGTAGCGATGCCGTAAACCGTTATGCTTTTTTGTTAATTGATTAAAATTTCAAAGACGGCGTCTAAGGACACGCTAAAACGTCCTCGGATGGGGGCGGATTATACCCGGCTATTCCAATATCCTAAAACGTACTATAATCTTCCCCATGAAAATCATTGGGGATCTCCATATTCACTCTCATTTTTCCCGGGCTACAAGTAAAAAACTGACCCCATTTTACCTTGACCGCTGGGCGCGTATCAAAGGCATAGATCTTATCGGAAGCGGGGATTGTACCCATCCGGCGTGGCTTGCCGAACTGCGTGAACAACTTGATGAGACGGAAGAAGGCCTCTTTACCCTGAAAAAAGAAATTCGTGCGGGTTTTGACGCCAATCCTGCAAATGCCGGGATACCGGCGCCAGGTACAAATACTGTTCCCCGTTTTGTCCTGACCGGGGAAATCAGTACGATTTATAAAAAAGACAATAAGACCCGAAAGGTGCACCACCTGGTCATTTTACCCGGGTTTAAGGCGGCGGCGGTTTTTCAGGCCAAACTTGAACGGATCGGCAATATCCGTTCAGACGGGCGTCCTATTCTGGGCATTAACTCCCGGGAACTTCTCTCCCTGCTTATAGAAGCCGATGAACGCAGCCTGCTTATTCCCGCCCACATCTGGACTCCCTGGTTTTCTGTCCTGGGGGCAAAATCGGGCTTTGACGCCATAGACGAGTGTTATGGGGATCTTTCAGCCCTTATCCCGGCAATCGAAACCGGTCTTTCCTCCAATCCGCCCATGAACTGGGCGCTCTCGTCTCTTGACCGTTTTTCAGTTATTTCCAATTCCGACGCCCATTCCCCGGAAAAACTGGGCAGAGAAGCAACAGTTTTTGAGATGGAACTATCCTTCAATTCCCTTGCCGGAGCGCTACGGCTTAAACAAGATACGCCGCTCAACAGAAGTCCTGCCGGGGTTAACCATGAGGGCATACTGTACACCGTCGAATTTTACCCCCAGGAAGGAAAGTACCATTACGATGGACACAGGAAGTGCGGGGTCAATATAAATCCTGAAGAGGCCTCCGATGGTTTGTGCCCTGTTTGCGGCAAAAGCCTGACCATGGGCGTTATGAGGCGGGTACTGGAACTTGCGGACCGGCCGGTTGATGAATGGGCCGCCTGTCCGTCTGACAATGAAGGCACAAACCGGCGTCACTATGCGTCCCTTATTCCGCTCAGGGAACTGGCAGGGGAACTCCTCAATACCGGAGACTCGTCGAAGAAGGTTGATGCTGCGTATAACGAGCTCATAAAACAGGGGGGAAGCGAACTCTCCCTGCTCATTGATACGCCCCCTGGGGATATTGAAAAAATGAACGTTCCCGGTATTCCGGGGGAACATCTTGCAGAAGCCATTTCCCGGATGAGGAACGGACAGGTTTTTATACAGGCGGGCTATGACGGGGAATATGGGGTCATCAGGGTTTTTCCGGAAGGAACGAAAAGACAGGAATCCCCGGAACAGCCGCTGTTCTTTTTTAACACAGACATAAAACCTTCGCCGGAAACTGCGTCTTCGCAAGAAGCGGCGCCTTTACAGGAAGCGGCGCCTTCACCGCGGCCGGTACCGCAACTGAAGCCTGCGCCAGAGGCCCGGCAAGGGCGGAATGCGAAGACAAAACAGCAAAACTACCGGCATGCCCAGTCCGGCGGGAATGCGCCGTTGACAGAATTGGCGGCAGTGTTTCTACCGGATACGGAACAGGAAAAGGCTATCGGCTATGACGGCCCTTCCGCACTCATCATTGCAGGGCCGGGCGCCGGCAAGACGGCCACCCTCACTGCCCGCATCACGCGCCTTGTGCGGAACGGGACGGACCCGGCATCCATACTCGCCATCAGCTTTACGGTCAAAGCCGCGCAGGAACTGCGGGATCGCATCGGCCGCAGCGCCGCGGAAGCCGCGGAAAAAGCGAGCCCGGCGGGGAAAGGGCCGGCGGAAAATGGCATCACTGCGGCGACCTTTCACTCGTTCTGCGCGGCCATCCTCAGAGAACAGAACGGCGCCCGGAACAGTACAAAAACAGGCGGGTCTGTTCCCGAAAACGCCGGTAACGCCCCGTATTCCCCGGACTTCAAGATCCTGAACGATACGGAACGGGAGGCGCTCTTAAAGGAAATCTGTTCGGAGAAATCCGGCAAAATACGGTTCCGGGCTCTGGGGAATTATATCGAAGGGCGGAAACGCTTTCTGCTTTTACCCGGCGAAGCCAAGCCTGATTTGGGGAAAGAAAACACAGCGCTAAGCCTCCTTGCCGAAATTCTTGGACTTCCGGAATTTGACCCGGAAAAAGACGCGCTTTACCGGGTGTATCAGGAAAAACTGCGGTACTATGCAAAAAACGCGGAGGATACGCCGTCAACAGCTATGGACTTTGACGATCTCGTGGCCAACACCGTAGGGCTCCTCTCACAATCGCCTGAAATCCGTGAACAGTATCAGAATCGCTGCCGTTTTATCTTTGTTGATGAATACCAGGACATCAATTTTGCCCAGTATGCCTTGATACGGCTTTTAGCCCATGGGCGGACAGGACAGAGACTCTGGGCCATAGGCGATCCGAATCAGGCGATCTATGCATTCCGAGGTTCGGATAAGCGTTTTATTGACCGGTTTTTAACCGACTACCCTGAAGCCGCCCGTTTTTACCTGAAACGGAGTTTCCGTTGCGCCGCGCCGATTATCACCGCCGCAGGCGCCCTGGTGAACGCCTCCCTCAGCGGCAGGGAAGCGGAAGTATCCCTGTTCCGCACCGAATACCCGGGGGAGAAAGCCGAGGCCGAGGGCATTGCCCGCCGGATCTCCGGTCTTGTGGGGGGGACCTCCTTTTTCGCCTTTGACAGCGGATCGGTAGAATCACTGTCCGGCGCCGGAGACGTGAGCCTTGACGCCATTGCGATTCTGCTCCGCGCCGCAAGCCTCGCCCCGCCCATTGTCAAGGCCCTTGCGGATCACGGCATTCCCTGCAGGCTCCCTTCTGAAAAGCCGTGGTGGGAGGAGGAGCCCGCAGCTTCCCTGCTGTCAATTTTACAGGACAGTCAAAATGGAAACGTATTTAACATAAAGGGGCTTTCCCCAAAAGACGCAATTATACGGGCATGGAAACTACAGGGTAAAAAAGAATCCCCCCTTATTGAGCGTCTTATAGCTACAGCATCTTTCTATAATGATACGGACGATTTCCTTGACACCCTTGCCGTCAGCAGGGGGGAAGATGGCGGGGAACTAAAGAAAGAAGGGGTGCGTATTATGACGATCCATGGGTCCAAGGGACTGGAATTCGCCCATGTTTTTGTACCCGCCCTGGAAGACGGCATCCTGCCCTTTACCCTGTACAACGAAAATGCCGAAGCAGTAAAAGTGCGGGATTCAATCGAAGAGGAACAGCGCCTCCTCTACGTTGCCATGACCAGGGCAAAAACCGGACTCTACCTTTCCTGGGCCCGCAAACGGCTTTTTCAGGGAAGGCTTCTTGAAAAGCCCCCCAGCCGTTTTTTGGAAAAACTGGAAACCCTCATCCCCCTGGCAGAGCCCCGCAAACGCAGCCAAAAGCCAAAGGACCGGGATACACAGCCTGAACTATTTTGATCCCCCAGCCTGCAGCGGAATTATCAGGCCAGTTCTACCCGGTTTCTGCCCAATTCTTTCGCCTTCATAAGGGCGCCGTCGGCGGCGTCCAAGAGGCTTTCCCCGGAATCGGCGTTGACCGGGGCGGAGGCAATACCGATGCTGGTGCGGATCCTGATAGGAACCGTCTCCTCCACGCCGGGGGCGGCGGGAACCTGCACTTCCGTACGGTTGACCTGTTCCCGGATGCGTTCCGCCAGGATCTTGGCGTTTTTGGCCCCTGTGTCCGGCAGGAGAATCGCAAACTCATCCCCCGCAAGCCGGGCAGGAATGTCGCCGGTACGGACCTGGGATTTGAGGATCTCCGCCAGGGCGCAAATTACCGCGTCACCGGCTTTTGGGCCGTGGCGTTCATTGATCGCGTGGACCTTATCCATATCCATCATCATAAGAGACATTTCCCGCAGTCCTACTACTCCCCAACGGAACCGTTCCCCAATGGAATCTTCCAGAAACCGGCGGTTGTAAAGTCCGGTAAGATCATCTGAGACCGCCCGGCGGCGGGCGGCTTCTCCCCAGCGAAGGAGGTTGTTGAGGTGCCGGGCGGACTTTTCCAGCCAACTGCCCTGGAGCCTGCCGATGGACTTGAGGAGCCGGATCCCCATCATGGGATGCTCGTAGAGGATACGGTAGAAATCAAGCACATGGAGAACCATGAGATCCGAATCTTCCGCGGCAATAATAGTAACCGAATGATTTTCCTGGGCTATGACCGACATCTCCCCAAAAAAGGAACCTTCCTGAACATTGAAAGCCCAGCACTTAGTACCGTCATGCTGATTGATATAGGCCTTTAGCTGTCCCGACAACAGAAAAAAGATTTCCTCCCCCCGGTCGCCTTCGTTAAAGACCACTTCTTCTTTCTTGATTCTTCTCCGGTCCATGAAGGCAGTAATGGCGTTTAATTCGAGTTCGCTCATCCCGGAAAAAATGGGGGCGGCGGCGAACGCCTGGACAGGAGAAACGCCGGCCAAATTTTCGGCGCTCACGAAGCGGCCTCCGCGGGAGCTTCCTCCGGGCCGTTACCGGAACGGCCTGCGGGAAGGGGCGGCGCGGCCCTGGCAACAGAGTGGAGGATGCCGCCCCCGGTGCGCCAGGTGTCAAGAAGCAGGGTATAATTCTGCTCAAAAAGGGAATTCCAGTTTTCGTCGTCTTCCGGCCAGACGCTCCAAGTGACGGTAGCGGAAAAATTGAAAGCCGGGAACTCCCCTAAAGGGGGAACCGGCTCCAGGGTGGCAATGGATGAGTAAAGTCCGGCAGCGATCTTTTCCGCCTCGGCGGCCTCGCAGCGGGGGATGAAAAGGCCGACCTCGTTGCTCTTAAACCGCATGGGCCAACCCCGGCCAATGTCGCGGACTGCGCCTTTGAGAACCTTGGCGATCCTAACCATGGCCTCATCTCCCACAGCATGGCCCCGGGAGTCTACCAGAATTTTAAACCGATCCGGCTTAAGCTGAATTAAGGCGCTTGGCGACGCCAGAATATTGCCAATTTCATCGGTGAGGAAAGACTGTTTCCAAAGCCCTGTACCAGGATCTTCATAAGCCCGGCGGCGGAGTTCTTCAACCCAGGACATATTTTCCGCAGTGATTCTGTTAATACCCTTGAGCCGATCTGAAATCATCAATATGGATCCCAGGAGGATCTGGGCAATGGCGTGGGGCCTTTCGGCTGAGATAGCGTCCATGGTAAGACCGTAACCGGGAAACATGACAAGAACCGAGTCTTCGCCGGCTTCCGCATCGGCGTCATAGTCGGCCTGGCGGGCAAAGTCGAAGTCGCCGATAATGCTCCCCGGGGTAAAACGGGCCAACTCCTCATCGGGACCATCCTGACGGCTCTGTAATATGCGGATGCTGCCCTCCAGGAGTATGTAGAAATGGAGGGCCTTTTCACCGGAAGAGAAGAGACGACCGCCACGGCGGAGCTGAATCACACTGGAATAGGCAAGTACAAATTCCCGTTCCCGTTCCGTCAAAGTTGAGAATAGCACAGCATTTTCAATAGGAGTCACATCAAAGGTATGATGCGGCATTAAATCCATATTGTGAAGTATAATACAATACCGGCGAGGTATCCAGGCTCCTAGGAGCCTGTCGGACTTGTGGATTTTTGCACCAAAACTGACGCAAAAATCCCCGATTTATGGGCTCCTTACGGAGTTTGCAAGGTAAAAAACGTGCTAAACGCACGTTTTTGGGATTGAATGGGCTAAAGCC
>JAITNM010000062.1 GCA_031290475.1 Treponema sp.
CCGTTGGCCTCCGCGTATTTGACGATTTCCGCGATATTAAGGCCTTTCTCGTTATAAAGGCCGGTATTGACATCGCTTACCGCAACGACCGTGTATCCCATCTCATAGAAAATTGCAGCCGCGGTTCCTCCGACATTGCCGAAACCCTGAATGGCGATGACCGCCTTCTGCATGGAGATTCCGGAACGGTGGGCGATTTCGTCGGTCACAATAACGACGCCGCGACCGGTGGCCTCCTTTCTGCCCAGGGAACCGCCTATCTCAATCGGCTTACCCGTCACCACCCCCGGTACGGTATAACCTTTGAACATGCTGTAGGTGTCCATGATCCAGCCCATGATCCGGGCGTCGGTATTCACATCCGGGGCCGGTATATCCCGCTCGGGACCGATTAAAGGCAGGATTGCGGCGGTATACCGCTTGGTGAGCCGTGAAAGTTCTCCGTCGCTGAAGGCGGAAGTATCAACCTGTATGGCGCCTTTCGCGCCGCCATAGGGAATGTTGACCACCGCGCACTTCCAGGTCATCCACGCGGCCAGGGCCTTAACCTCGTCAGCATCCACATCCGGATGAAACCGGATGCCGCCTTTACAGGGGCCCCGCGTACTACTGTGCTGTACCCGGTACCCTTTGAAGACCTTCAGTGAGCCGTCGTCCATGACCACCGGGACGGACACCGTCAATTCCCGTTCCGGATAGCGGAGGTTGTTGTAATCATTCAGGCTGTATCCAAGTTTTTCCGCCGCAAAATCAAGGGCCTGGAGCATTTGCTCATAGGGGTTGTATGCTTTTTTTTCCATTTCTTTAATGGTTCCTCCTGTTTTATTTTTCCTATGTTGTTATTTTATAGTAACAAAAACCGTGCCAAGAAACCGATCTTATCAGCAAAGCCCCCGGTTTTGCCGGGGGCTTTGCGACTCTAAACGGTTAGACTACAGCGCCCCGTCCCAGGTGGAAACCCTGGTGGCGCTCTTTTCATCCTCGGTGAACCAGTGGGTGGTGATCACTTTGCTCTCCGTATAGAAGCGCAGCCCGTCCTTGCCCAGGCAGTGGAGATCGCCGAAGAAGGAATGCTTGTGTCCGGCGAAGGGGAACATCCCGGCGGGTACAGGGATCCCCACATTGACGCCCACCATGCCGCCGTGGGTCCGTTTGGCAAATTCACGGGCAAAGTAGCCGTTCTGGGTAAAGATCACCGAACCGTTGGCAAATTCGTTGGCGTTCATCTGGGTTATACCGTCTTCAAAGTTTTTTACCCGCTTAACGCAGAGTACGGGCCCGAAAATCTCCTGCTGGCCCACGCTCATCTGGGGGGTAACCTGATCAAAAATCGTATGCCCCACATAGAAGCCCTTTTCATAGCCCGGCACACTCACGTTCCGGCCGTCCAGTACCAGCTTGGCCCCTTCCTTTATACCTTTTTCGATCCAGTCCAGGACCCACTTTTTGTGGTCCGCGGAAACCACGGGGCCCAGATCGGTGGTTTTGTCATAGGCGGGGCCGATTTTCTTGGTCTTGGCCTGCTTGATCAGCTCTTCCACCAGCTTGTCGGCGACAGCTTCTTCCACGGCGATGGTGGGCAGGGCCATGCAGCGTTCCCCGGCGCAACCAAAGGCTGAATTGAGGATTCCCGCGGCGGCCCGGGTTATGGGGGCATCCGCCAGAACCAGGGCGTGGTTTTTTGCTTCACAGAGGCACTGCACCCGCTTGCCGTTGGCCGCGGCGGTGGCATAGATATGCCGGCCTATGGAAGTGGAGCCCACCAGGGTAACTCCCTTAACATCCGGATGGGTCAGGAAGAGTTCCGCCTCGGTCCGGGAACAGGTAACGACATTCACCACACCGGCGGGAAGTCCCGCCTCCGCAAGCAGGGCGGCCAGGCGGTTACTGGTCATGGGGGTCATGGAGGCGGCCTTGAGCACCAGGGTATTGCCCGTGGCGATGCACATGGGCATCATCCAGCCCATGGGGATCATGGCGGGGAAGTTGAAGGGGGCGATGCCGGCAAAAACGCCCAGGGGTTCCCGGTACAGGGTGGAATCGTAGCCGGTGGTAACATCCATCAGGGATTCACCCATCAGCAATGACGGGGCGCCGATGGCCACTTCTACGGGCTCCTTTACTTTCAAAAGGTCTCCCTTGGCCTCTTCCCAGTTTTTGCCGTTTTCTCTGGCCAGCATGTGGGTCAATTCGTCCATGTGCTGAACCAAAAGATCCCGGAATTTGTAGAGTACCTCCACCCGTTTGGCGCAGGGGATACCGCTCCATGCGGGGAAGGCGGCCTTGGCCGCGGCGATAGCGCTTTCCACTTCCTCTTTGGTACAGCAAGGGGTCTGGGCGATCACTTCCCCGGTGGAAGGATCATAAATGTCCATGTACTTGTTGCTTGAACTTTCCACAAACTTCCCGTTAATAAAGGGCTTTAGTTTCTCAATTCCCATGATATAACTCCTGTAAAAAAATAATTAAAAACAACGTTTTCATCCAAATTTCGGGTAAAAGGGCGCCTATTCGCAAAAATATATTGATCCTTATTTTCCGCTCACAGATAGAATCATTATACCATGGGAATGTGAGATGTCAAAGGAAAATTTTAAATTTTTCATGATATACTTATATCAACACAGAAAATCCTGGAATTTTCTGAACATTTGTACCGCTCTTTTTAAGGAGGCAAAGAATGAATCCGTTGTTTGAAAAATACCAAGGGGCGCCCTGGCTCGTCTACACCGAAAAGGACCCCGATGCTGAGGCCAGTGCAAAGGTTTGGAAAGAGCTGGCGGAACTACGCGCCAAGTACCCCATGGCGCCGGGCAGCGAAATGGTTTACCTGAACGACGCCACGCCGGAGGGGATCAGCCGGGAGGACCACAAGGCGGGGAGCAACAACCTCTTTGTGTTCAAGGACAAGGCGAAACACGGACAGGAAAAGCGCCTGATCTTCTATGTTCACGGCGGCGGCTTTGTGCGGGGCAACGGCAAATACTGCCGGTTCAACGCCATTACCCAACTGCAACAGCTCGCCCTCCCCGTCGCGGCCTGCGAGTACCGCACGGCGCCGGATTACAAGGAACCCTGCGCCCTGCTGGACGTGGAGGAGTCCTGGAACTTTGTGGTGAATAACCTGGGCTGGGATCCGGGTAACATCGTCATCACCGGCGACTCGGCGGGAGGCGCCCTGGGACTGGGCCTCTGCAATCGCCTGAAAGCCCATGGCAAGGCCCTGCCCGGCGCCTGTGTGTGGCTTTCGCCCAGCCTGGATATAACCCTCAGTCTCGACAGCCACCGGACCAATATCGGCAAGGACCTGTTTTTTCCCAAGGGCGTGGCCGGCGCCACCCCCCTGTACGCGCCCGACCCGGACCGGCTTAAGAACCCCGAAATTTCCCCCTATTGGGGCGACTTCGCCGGATTCCCGCCCGCGTATTTCTGCGTCGACGACACCGAGGTATTTTGCGACGACTCCATAGAAACTGCGGCCAAGATGCACGCGGCCGGCGTCCGGGTAAAGTGCCATGTATTCCACGGGCTCTGGCACACCTTTCCGATAACGTCCCCCAAGCCGCCCGCGGCGGATCCGGTATTCCGGGAGATAAAGGCCTTTATCGGCTGAGGCTCTTTCAGAAACGCCTGTTTCCGAAGTCAATCAATTTTTGATTGACTTCGGCCTCATGGCTGATCATAAGCCGGTGGGTT
>JAITNM010000089.1 GCA_031290475.1 Treponema sp.
ATCGCAAAATTCTACCTTGCAAACTCCCAAAGGAGCCGGTTTATCGGGAATTTTTGCTCCTTATGGAGCAAAAATTCACAAGTCCGACAGGCTCCTAGGCCGGTACTCTTGTAAAGTCAACTAGGTCTGTTCCAAAAGATGATGAATACGCTTACAAAACAAAGAACCTCAAGGCTGGCCCCGAGGTTCTTCGTTAATAAGGAATCCGCCTATAAAACAACCGGCTTTATGGGCAGACTCTATTTAGACAATCTCAAAATTTCAACAATATCATTATTAGTCAGAGGATTAAAGTTTCCAACAGTTCCTTTTTTAGGATCAAATTTTTTGGTCTTTTCAGCAATCTTCTGAAAATATTCTTCCCCAATGCCTATCTCCTTTAAGGCAGCGGGCATTCCGATAGACGTAAAGAAATTTCGCAGAGCCTGAATACCATTAAGGATGGTTTCTTCAGGATTATGGAAATTTTCTTCAATATTAAATACCCGAACCGCAAACTGAACAAAACGCTGTGGATCATGCTTGTAATTATACTTCATCCAATTGGGAACCAGTACCGCAAGCCCGGCGCCATGGGCTACATCATTAACGGCGGAAAGCTCATGTTCAATCATATGACTTGCCCAGTCGCCGATACGGCCGGTATTGAGAAGATTACAATGGGCTACCGAACCGGACCACATAATCTCCGCCCTGGCGTCATAATCATCAGGTTTCGCTAAGACTTTGGGGGCATTGGCAATTATTGTTTTCATGGTCGCTTCACAAAGGCGATCGGTCAACTCTACGTTTAATTCCCGGGTAAAGTACCGCTCAATAACGTGGACGAGCATATCGGAAATACCACAGGCGGTCTGGTATGGCGGCAGCGAATAGGTATTCTCCGGATCAAGGATTGAGAAAACCGGATAAATAACATCATTATCCAAGGGCCGTTTTAATGCGCCATCCTCATTGGTCACCACACTACTGTAACTTGATTCGCTCCCGGCTGCAGGCAACGTCAGAATAGTAGCTACCGGAAGCGTTTTCTTGGGGGACGCTTTATCGGTATAGAAATCCCAAACATCACCATCATAAACAGCTCCAACACCGATGCCCTTGGCCGAGTCAATAACACTGCCGCCGCCAACTGCCAAAATAAAATCCAGATTCTTTTCCCGGCATATTTTAATACCTTCTTTAATAAGTGAAAGCCGGGGATTCGGAACAACTCCACCCAGCTCGACAACTTCAAGTCCCGCAGAAGCAAGAGATTTCTTTACTCTGTCATAAAGACCGCTCTTTTTAATACTGCCGCCGCCAAAATGAAGCAACACCTTACTGCCCTTGTAGTCTTTGATAACAGGCCCGGCATTCTCTACGGCGCCTTTCCCAAAAATAATACGGGTAGTGTTTTTAAAATCAAAATTTACCATAATCTTTCTCCTTTATGCGTTTATAATTGAGCTTCAATGCTCTTTAAGAACTCAATAGACTGCCGGGAAACCGAATCGGCGCCGGTAGTACGGTTAAAACCAATCTCCATCGTAACATAACCCTGATAATTTATATCCTTTAAAGCCTGCATCACAGGATAGAAATCCGCACCGTTTGTCCCCGGGGGCCTGCGGTCATAATCAGTAAGATGAATATGCTTGAGATTTTTGCCGATTGTATAAATATAATCGACAGGATCCTCATTACGGTAAAAAGCATGGGCCATATCAAACATCAATCCTACATTTGAAAAACCGCTTTGTTCCATTAAAAGCAATCCATCATCAGGACAATCAATCACATTACTATCAGTGGATGTAGGTTCAATACATATATTTACACCCTTGTCTAAAGCGTAAGAAGCTATCTGCTTAAGGGTATCAAGGGTATTATTCCAAGCTTCTTGTTTTTTAGTCCCAAAAAGATACCATCCTGCTACATAGGCAAGGTTTTTACAGCCCCAAAGTGAAGCCATATCTATACATTCTTTAATATAACGGATGGCAAATGCCCTTTCGGCTTTATTGGAAGAAGCGGCATTTGTTGCCGGACCTCCTCCTGGCTGGGCCATTACTGATGACACCTCTATGCCATATTTTTTCTTCCACTCATTTACCTGAGCTCGTTTTTCCGGTCCCATATAGAACGGCCATGCATGAGGTGAACCGCAGACAATTTCAACCGCATCAAAGCCGATACGGACAAGACGGCGCATAGTATCTTCCAGCGTATACGCGGGTAAAAAACTTCCACAGCTGCCATATATTACAGAACAAATTGAATATTTCATGGAACCTCCTTATTTGGTTTTTTTCTCAATTTCCTGCATGTATAAAAGAGCCTTCCGTGCCATTGATGTGGGCTGAGAACTCCGCGAAAATCCTATCTCAAACGTTAAATAACCATCGTAACTTATATCTTTGAGGGCCTGTATAACCGGATAAAAATCATATCCGCCGTCTCCTGGGGCGGACCGGTTCCGATCGCAAAGCTGAACATGCCCAAGATTTGATCCAATCTGCAACACCACATCTGCAGGATCCAAAAGGTAACTGAAACAGAAGGCCATATCAAACATAACTTTGACGTTGGGAAGACCGCTTTCTTTCATCATAGCCAGAGCCTGATCTACGGTATCCACGACTTCGGTAAGTTCAGAACTGGGATCAATACAAATAGTCACATTTTTTTCCTGCGCGTGTTTACCGATTTGAATCAGCGAATCAAGGGCTATTTTTTTTGCTTCAACAGGGGTAGAACCTACAGAAACCCAGCCTGCTCCGTAAGAGATAGTCTTTGCCCCCCAACGTGCGGCAAGATCCACACAGCTTTTATAGTACCCTCTGGACCACTCCAGCTCTTCCTTGCAGGCTGAGGCGACATTATTCCCCGGTCCGCCGCCGCCCATAAGCGGCATGAGCGATACAATATTAATTCCGTATTCCTTCTGCCATGCTCCAATCCGGGTAATATCTTCTTCACTTAAAAATTCCGGCCAGGCATGAGGAGAAGCACACACAACTTCAATCGCTTTGTACCCTATCCTTGCAAGGCGCTTCATCGTCTCGTCAAGGGGATATGCCGGAAGCCACGCATTGTTGCTGCCAAAGGCGCATGTGTTAAAAGCATATTTCATTAATGTCCTCCTTATTATTTAATTTCTATCCATTTACCAGTTTCGCTGGATTGGGCAATAGCATCACAAATCAAAGAAATCTCATAACCAGCGCGAAAATTAGGAGTTGCTTCTTTATTTTCCGCTATAGCTTTGAAAAAGTCATAACATTCTATAATCTTAAGCTCCCCATAACCAATTCCAATACCATCAATAGGCCACAATCCATTGCCGTAAGGATGGGCCGGCCCTCCAGTGCTTATTGTACGGAAACCTCGGCGATCCACCGGATCGTCCCCAAAGGCTACCCGTAATTCATCCCGGTGTTCATAATCAAAAAGTATTGCGCCTTTTTCGCCATAAATTTCAAAGGCTATTTGATTATTCCGTCCCCAAGAGTTGCCGCCGGCTTCAATGGATCCAATAGCGCCATTCTTAAACTGAATGGAAAAAGACGCCTCATCATCATTTTCAACCTTATGCATTTCCTGTTTTGGTCCAAATGGCCTTTCAGGAACAAAGGTACGCAACAATCCATTAACTGCTTCAAAATCTCCAATCAAATACCGGGCTACATCAATAGAATGTGTCCCAATATCTCCCAGAGATCCATAACCGGCTACGGATCGGAGCTGCCGCCAGCCCATACCGCCTTTGGTATCTCCGCCGGAGAAGTAGGTTCCCCGGTAGGTAAATATTCTGCCCAATACCCCTTCATCAATTAGCTTCTTGGCAAAAACAACCGCAGGCACCCGCCGATAATTAAAAGCCAGCTGATTTTTAATCCCTGCCTTTTCAACAGCTTCCACCATTGCAAAAGCATCCGCAGTAGTTGTAGCAATCGGCTTTTCGCAGAGAATATGTTTACCGGCTTTTGCGGCAGCGATTGCTATTTCTGCATGGGTGTTATTAGGAGTAGAAATATCCACCACGTCAATTTCCGGATCATTTACCAGATCCTGCCATTTGGAAGTATATTTTTCAAATCCAAAACGCGCCGCAGCATCCTTGGCCAGTTCGTCACTCACATCACACATGATCTTGCGGACCGGAATACCAGGCGCGGGCCAGAAGAACATGGGCATCCCCGCGTAGGCTAAAGAATGGGCTTTCCCCATAAATCCGGCGCCTATTAAACCAACATTATACTTTTTCATACCGTATTACTCCTTAAATGTGATCTATCTCAACAGAGAATCAGTTAATTTTTTGAAATCAATCCGCCTTTCTTCTTTTGATGACAAACGGATCGCATCAACCATTGCCGCCGATTTAAATCCGTCTTCAAAAGTAGCTCCCAAAGGTTCTACTTTTTCACCGGAATTGATACAAGAAAGCAAATGGGCAATCATATTGATGTGACCATGTTCCCAGCCGGTATTATGTCCGCCGGGCCACCAAATATCAGTGAAGGGATGACCGGGCAGATTAACATTAATATTCATAAAACCTGAAGCGCTCTTCCCGTTCCATTCGGCAAGATATACCTTAAGGTAATTTGGTTCTTCCAGATCAAAGATCAGAGAACCCTTAGATCCATATATTTCCCAGTATAACTGATTGCGCCTTCCCCATGCCATAGCGGAACATTCAATAACGCCGGTAGCGCCGCTTTCAAATTCCACAAGGGCCCGGGCGCTATCTTCAATTTTTACCGTTTTTTTGCCGCCTTCTTGTCCAGGACGCTGTTTAACATCAATACTGGCAATACCGGTAACAGTGGCAATCTCTCCAGCCAGAAAACGAGCCTGATCAATTGCATGAGTCCCAATTCCCTGCAAAATGCCGGAATGCGGAGGCCGGGCATACCAGGTATTTTCATAAAGATTCTCCGGATTAGCGCCGCCCTCTTGGAAATAATGGACATACATATGATAAATAGTACCGATAACCCCTTGCCGGATCATTTCATAGGCAAGACGGACCGGCGCCATAAAGCGGTAGTTAAATGAGGAAGCATGAACAACTCCCGCCTTTTTTGCCGCCTTAAGCATTTTTGCCGCATCTTCCGCGTTCAGGGCAATCGGCTTCTCACAGAGCACATGCTTGCCCTTTTCGATTGCATCAAGGACCGGCTGGATATGAAAATGATCCGGGGTACATACGTCTACTAAAGAGACATCCGGATTATTGATAAGTTCTTTCCATCCGATGCTGCTCTTTTCAAAACCATAGCGTTTTGCCCCTGCAGAAGCTGACCCATCCGAAGTACCGCCTATTTCAGCCAGGGCAATTTCGTATTCAGGCTGAAACATATAAGGGATAGTCTTATAAGCATTACTGTGGGCTTTACACATAAATCCGGTACCCACCATACCTACGCCGATTTTCTTTTGAACCATACTTTCTATATACTCCTTGTTAATATTATGCCCACCACATTCCTTCAGGCTTTTCTTTTATTATGATTCCCCTCAGGAATTCAGCGGCTTTGGTAACTCCTTCCTGCCGGGAAAAATATAAATCTTCATGTTCAATATTGAGAAATCCATCATACCCAATACTCCCAAGGGCGGAAATAATTCCACGCCATGTTTCTTCACTATGACCATAGCCAACAGTACGAAAAGTCCACGCACGTTTGAGAGAATCGCTGTAATGCTTGGCGTCATTGGGACCATTACGGACAATAAAATCATGATTTACAAATACATCTTTCGCATGAACGCTAAAAACAGCTCCCTTCAACTCTAAAATTGCCAATCCGGGATCAATCCCCTGCCACATCAGATGGCTGGGATCAAAGTTTGCCCCGATTTCCGGTCCAACTCTTTCACGGAGCATTAACAGGGTCTCGGGATTATACACGCAAAAACCAGGATGCATTTCAAAGGCAAGCTTTGTAACTCCATGTTCCCTGGCAAAAGCAACAGCCCGAGTCCAATACGGAACCAGAACCTCTTCCCATTGATATTTTCTTGCCTCAAGATATTCATCAGGCCAAGGGCACACAATCCAATTTGGCGTTTTATCCTGAGGGCACCCTCCCGGGGCGCCGGAGAAAACAACAAGCTTATCCATTTTCATTTTTTCGCAAAGTAAAACAGTACGTTCAAAACCCCGGTGATCCGCTTCCGCTTTTTCCTTAACCGGGTGTATAGGGTTACCAGCGCAATTAAGGGTACTAATTGCAGATCCTCTTTTCTTGAACTGGTCAAGATACGACTCCAGCGCCTTATCACTTTCCAACAGTTCATCTACATCAATATGCCGGGATTTACCGCCGCCCCCGCTATAAATTTCCAATCCCTCAATGCCCATTTTTTTTGCAAAATTAAATACATCATTCAGAGAGCTGTCAAGATATAA
The DNA here is from genome assembly GCA_031290475.1 of Treponema sp. Taxonomy (GTDB): domain Bacteria; phylum Spirochaetota; class Spirochaetia; order Treponematales; family Breznakiellaceae; genus JAITNM01. The sequence continues at coordinate 6,404 of JAITNM010000089.1, forward strand.
AGAAGCGCATAATCCCAATTTCATCTTAATTTTTCCTTTTCAAGAATACGCAAAAAATATCCCCTGTATATCACACGAACAGAATTGGAAATATATACAGGGGACTTCTTAATAACTACCTGCCTATGAACTGGCTTACATTTTGCTTTGTAATAACTTCAAAGGGAATGGCGACATTCTGGAAGCTCTTGGGATTTTCACCGCTGCGATAACGCTCCACAAGGGCAACGAGAGCCTGGGCTTGACCTCTTGCATTCTGGAACGCGGTAGCAGCCATCTCTCCGTTCTGGATGGACTCAAGGGCAGGATCCGAACCATCAAGACCAACTACCTTAACATTTTTAAGAACATTAGCCGCCTTCAGAGCTTCAATAGCGCCCAGCGCAGAGTCATCATTCTGAGCAACAATAGCGTCAAACTTAGGATACTGCTGCAGCCAAGTCTCCGTAACACTCATGCCAAGGTCCCCTCTGTTAACCGTATTCTGTTCTGCAAGAAGCTCAAGATCGGGCCTGTCCTTGAAAAGAGTGAAAAAGCCATCGCGGCGATCCCGGTATTCCTGGTTAACAGGATCCGCGTGCTGATACAGCACCTTGCCGCCCTGAGGAAGGGTATTTTTAAGGTACGTTGCCTGCATTACACCGGCATCATAATTCAAACTGCCCACATGAACACTGGTACCGGTTGTATTTCCGCATACCGTAAAAAAGGGAACGCCCTGAGCCCAGCATTTATTTGCCGTAGGAGCAATGCCATCCGGATCCGCCGGAACACAAATAATCACCTTAGCTCCTTGAACAAGAAAGTTTTCAATCTGATCAACTTGTTTGTTTAGATCGCTGTCTGCATTGCCAACAAGCACTTTTATTCCCTTTTCACCGGCAAATTGCTGTACATAAGACCGGACCTTAACGAGATAGGGAAAAACATCATTAACATTTGCAAATGCAATGACGAAGTCCTTACCGCCCGATTTGTCTTCCCCGCCCTTAGCAAACAGTGGAAGCCCAATCATGAACACACAAAGCAATAAAAGAATCGCTTTTTTCATAAAATACACTCCTCTAAATTAAGCTATTTATTCCAGTTCAATAAAATGAATCGGTGGAATACCTTTTATTAACGCCGCCTAGGTCTTAACTTTCCTGGTCACATTATCAAGAATAACAGCGGCGGCGATTAAAACACCCTTTACTACAAACTGATACCCCGAAGGAATATTCAGAAGTACCATGATATTGTTTATTAAACTAACAATTAATACGCCGATGAGGGTGCCGACAACACTCCCGATGCCGCCGTTAAGACTTGTTCCGCCTACAACCGCAGCCACAATGGCATCGAATTCATAACCCGCGTTTCCAATTGAAGGCTGACCGGAATTGAGGCGGCTCATCATAACCACACCGGCAAGACCCGCCATAATGCCATGGACTAAAAAAATAATCCGCTTTTGCCGGTTAATATTGATTCCGCTGGCTAACGCTGCATTGGAATTTCCCCCAATTGCATAGGCATAAAGACCAAGTTTAGAATAACTAAGCAGACAGAAAAAAATGACGACGCAGATGAGCATGATCATTATAGGAACCGGCGCCGGACCGATATAGCCCTGGCCCAACCATGTCATCGAACCAACTCCCAGTATCGGACTGCCCTTAGTATAAATATTGATTAATCCTTTTAATACATTCATCATCGCCAGAGTTCCAATAAAGGGCAGCAAACTAAAACGGGTAATAAGGAATCCATTTGCCCAGCCGATAATCGCTCCAGTGATAATACCGCAGGAGAATCCTAAAAAAGGATTACCCGTAGAAGCCATGACCCCAACGGAGATACATCCTGCCAAAGTAAGGGTAGAGCCGCCGGACAGATCTATCATCCCGCTGATAATGAGCAGGGTCATACCGCAAGCCAGAATCATGGTTGACGCACTGGCCCGTAAAATATTCACCAAATTCTGAGGCCGGAGAAAATTGCTGCTTACCAGCGCCGAAATAATAAACATGACAATCAGTATGAGCAAAATACCGTATTTCCGATAAATCCTTATAGCTATAGTACTAACGTTATTTTCCTGAAATAATGCTTTTTCACCCTTTGATGCCGAATCACCCATTTTTTCTTCCCCCCTCAACAATGGCTTGCATTATTTTTTCCTGAGCAACTTCACCGCGGTTCATCTCGGCCAGGAGTTTTCCGTCTCCCATAACCAAAATTCTATGACTCATGCCAATGACCTCAGAAAGCTCTGATGAAATCATTATAATTGAAATTCCCTGCTCCGAAAGCTTCGTCATGATTTTATATATTTCATACTTGGCGCCTACATCAATTCCCCGAGTAGGCTCATCCATAATCAACACCTTGATATCCCGAAGTATCCATTTTCCCAGCACTATCTTCTGCTGATTGCCCCCGCTAAGGTTTATCACATTCGTCATAATCCCCGGGGCTTTTACTTCGAGCTTCCGGCATATATCTTTTGCGGCAGATGCAATCTCCTGCTGATGTATAAAGAATTTCGGCGCATACATATCGGTACTGGGAAGCAAAATATTATCACGGATGGAACGGACGCCCACAAATCCGTACACGGCCCGGTCTTCAGTCACCATGGCAATACCATTTTTTATAGCATCGCTGGTGGACCGGATATTAACCGGTTTACCATCCATTAAAATAGTTCCACTATCCCTTTTGTCCAGACCAAATATAGCCCGGACCAGTTCACTCCGCCCGGCGCCGATGATGCCGGCAATACCGAGTATTTCTCCTGCCTTAAGATCAAAATTAATATTTTTAAAGCGGGCGCCCCGGGAAAAATTTTTAACAGATAGACGGACGGCATCCCCATGATCGCCCACCGGAGGATACAATTCATTCATGGCGCGGCCGACCATCATTTTAACAATACTGGAAACATTCAATTCCGGTATCGGCTTGGTTCCGATAACTTCCCCATCCCGAAGAACGGTGACCTCGTCACAAACCTCAAAAATTTCTTCAAGCTTATGGGAAATATAGATAATACCTATACCGTCCTCGTGTAATCTGCGTATCTGTTTAAAAAGATGTTCAATTTCCACAGATGTTAAGGCTGAAGTCGGCTCATCCATAATAATAAGTTTTGCGTTTCTGGAAATGGCCTTAATAATTTCCAACATCTGTTTTTCCGCCACGCTCAGCTCACGAACCTTGGTATCCGGAGGACGGTTAAGGTTCACCTGCCTAAGAAGTTCCTCAGCCTTTTGATACATCACTTTTCGGGCTACCAGGTTTATTTTGGTAACAGGCTCACGGCCGATAAAAATATTTTCAGCTATTGTCAAGTCAGGAATAGGGTTAAGTTCTTGCGGAACAATGGCAATACCCAAATTCAGAGCTTCTCTTTCTTTTTGAAAATGGACTTTTTCTCCCTTCCAATATATAGCCCCCTGGTAATCCGTATAATGACCTGAAAGAATCTTCATGAGCGTAGACTTGCCGGCGCCATTTTCCCCAACAAGCCCTAAAATGGAATTTTGTTTTACGCGAAAAGTAACATTTGAGAGAGCCCGCACTCCGGGAAACTCTTTTGTTATATTATCCATGACCAGCAAATAATCTGAATCCATACAATCTCCATGAATAATTAATAGTATTACAAGAGCGAACGTTTGTCAACAACACAACGCAAGAAATTTTATTTTTTTTAGTTTTTTTTGCTTTTCTAATAAATCCCGGATAATATAAGCGTAATTCTTTACTATATAAAGAATTATAGATAATCATTTATTCTTAGAGAGCGGGATTGATGAGAAAACACTTTTTTATCTGTTTTCTAATGTAGCCGCGGTTGTTCCAAAATGTCAAATTAGGGTGTATAAAAAGACGTTGCCTACCAGCCGGCCAACTCCCATTCATAAATTGCATTGATATCCGAAGACCGGCGGACGATCAGATTTAACTCCATCTGATTCTTTGCAGGGTTGAATCGCCCTTCATTGGCATCCATAATGAGACGGGCGGCAAGCCGTCCCATCTGAAATGCGGGTACATTGATTGTAGAGAGGGACGGTTCTATCAGGGTAGAAACGCTGATATTATCAAAACCGACGACGGCGCAGTCCCATGGGACTGTTTTTCCGTTAGCCCGCAGGGCTTTAATCGCCCCAATGGCCATCTGATCATTGGCGGAAAAAAGGGCGGTAAAATCGTTGCATATATCCATAAGGTTCTTCATCGCCAAATAGCCTGAATAGGGGGTAAAATCTCCTGTCCGTATCAACTCTTGATCCATGGGGATATTATAATCCCGCAGGGCTTGAATATACCCATTCAACCTTTCCTGTGTTTGAAGCATCAGAGGGCTGCCGGTAATATGGGTTATTTTGCGGTGTCCGAGTTCAATAAGATGCAGGGTAGCTATATAGGCATATTTGTAATTATCATTATAAATGCAGTAAAAACTCTCATTTTCCATCCGGCGTTCCAAGACAAGCACCGGAATCCCCTTACTGATGAATTCCTCTTCCAGCCAATTGAAGTATTCCGTTTCCATATTGAGCGGACAAAGGGAATCAAGGATTATTCCGGTTATCTTCCTGTTCAGGGTTCTAAAGCAATTCCGTTCTTTCTCAAAGCTATAATCCGAATTGTAAAACAAAAGAAGATCATTTGACTTTGAAACAACATCCTCAATCCCGTAAAGAACATTTGAAAAAAAGGAACTGGTAATAAAGGGAAGAACAACCGCAATGGTTTTATGGGAAGAACGTTTATTCAGAGCCAAATTGTAGTCCAGTTCTTTCGCCGCAGACCATACCTTTTGCCGGATCTCTTCGCTTACATATTTGTCGCTGTTATTCAATACAGTGGATACCGTAGACAAAGCAACTCCAGCCTGCTTGGCTACTTCCCGCATTCCATGCATTTTGTTGAATTTTCCAGGCATTATAAAAATCCTTTAAAAAAACTATCCCATTCCTAATTAGAGTTTATCAATAATGTAGACACATTATTGATAAACTACCTTGAAAACCGCATTTGCGTATGCAAATGCAAGGTCTGTCCGTAAAGTAACCGACTTTATGGACAGACACTAATTAGCGTCTGTCTATAATGCGCAGAGCATGACCGGTACGGAAACCGGCGGACGAGTGCTTAATATACGCAGGGTTATTCTTTTAAGCCGCGGATCAACGGCAAAATGTTTTTATCTATAGCTTCTTCGGTTTCCGGCGTAGGAACATTGTCAAATAAATACCACTTTTCCTCGCTTTCTATTGCGCTGCCGGCGGGCAGCACGGCAAAGGGGCTCAGGGTCTCTATCTCCATCATCCGGTCATAGGTAAAAGTTTCAAAGGAACACAGATGATCCGGATATTCAGCGCCGTCAATATGCTCAAACGTTTTAACGAACATAGATGTTTGATTGACATAGGCAGCCCATCCTTCTCTATTAGGCATCCCGAGTTTAAACCATTCGGCATTTTCAGGTATCTGCCGCAGGAGGATATATCTCTCAAAAAAAGTCATTCTGGAATCATTTGGTTTTGTCCAGGGCCAATATACCAACGCGGTGTTTGGAAGATAATCAATCGGCTTGAATAAAACCCAGGGGATGATTTCTACACCTCCGGGAGCAAGAGTCGTCAACGCCCATGCGGATGTTTTTATTGGCCAAACGTGCTTATTAACCAGGCGGTGCCGAACCGTAACTTCCGTCCCATCCGGTGATAATGTCACGGCCATTTCTTTTTGAATCCTTGAAACCGGCTCCGTCTTTTGCCTGAGCAGGATGGAATTACCGCTGATCTCGTATTCAACCGGATCGTTTGCCGGCTCGTTGGGCCGCTCTCCTACCTGCGGCGCGTGCCACAAGCGGTGTCCGCCATAGGTTTTATAAACGCCGCCGCCTGTTGTTCCCAGATTTTCTTCTTCTTCAAAGAAAACATTGCATTTTCCTGAAAAACCATAACTCATTATTCTCGGTCCAATATCCGTCGTGACAACGAGCGTAACCGTTCCATTCGACAATTCAAGGCAGTTTTTCCAACCCTTATACTCGATTTTTTTAACGCTTATATTGCTCATAATACCCTCATCTAATTTTCCGCCGATCTGAAATTTCTAATTTCCGGATGCGGCGTATAATAATTTTTCCTGTGTTGCTTCACTGCGGCTGAATTCTCCCCGTATCCGCCCTTCATGCATCACGATTATCCTGTCGCACAGTCCGAGTATCTCTTCCATTTCCGAGGAAACTACAATGATAGAAACGCCCGAATCCGCCAGATTCTTGATAATTGTATATATTTCCTGCTTTGCCCCAACATCGACGCCCCGGGTTGGTTCGTCCAGAATCAACAGTTCAGGCGCGTTGTCGAGCCACTTTGCTATAACGACTTTCTGCTGATTTCCGCCGCTGAAATCCTTCATGTTCCTTTCGGGAAGAGGCGGCTTGATATTCAATTTTCCGATATATTCTCTTGCCGCCTGAAGCTGCCGCCCATTTTTTAGAAAACCCATTCTGGAATATTTAAACATAGTCGCCTGTGTTACGTTGGTTTTCATCGAATGCATCAGGACAAGACCTTCCCGTTTTCTGTCTTCCGGGACAAAACCTAATTTCAACCGAATGGCATTCTGAGGATTGGCAATGACCGCCTTTTTTCCATGAAACGTGATATCCCCTGAATCCAGCTTGTTCAAACCGAAGACCGCCTTCATAACTTCGGTACGTCCCGCGCCTACCAATCCCGAAAATCCCAGAATTTCTCCCTTTTTCAAGGTGAAACTCACATCGGCAAACTCACCCTTTCTCGTAAGATGTTCGGCTTTCAGACATATCCCGCCGCGTGAATCCCGGACGGGAATCTGGAAAAGGTTCCCTAAGTCTCTGCCTACCATCATCTTAATAAGGCCGTCTTTTGAAACATTGCCGTCCCGGACATTCACCGTATCAATTTTATGCCCATCCCGTAAAACTGTAGCCCTGTCGCATATACGAAATATTTCGTCCAGCCGGTGAGAAATGTATATGATCGAAGTCCCATTGTTTTTTAATTGAGTAACAATCTCAAAAAGTGTTTCGGTTTCATCCTGAGTAAGGACCGCCGTCGGCTCGTCCATTACGAGTATTTCCGACCGGCGGTTCAAAGCCTTGACGATCTCGACAATCTGCTGCTGCGCCACCGTAAGTTTTGCCACAGGCGTATCGCTTCGGATATTGGATTTCCCGATGTCGTCAAGCAGTTTCTGCGCTTCGGCGAACATTCTCTTTTTATCTATATAAAACCTGAGCTTTCCCTTTCCGGGTTCCATACCAAGAAAGATATTTTCGGCTACGCTAGTAACCGGTACGAGACTGAATTCCTGATAGATAATACTGATTCCCTTTTGCAGGGCATCCGATGGCTGCCGTATCAATGCCTCCGCGCCTGAAATGTGGATCTGTCCCTGATCCTGAGCGTATACGCCGCCCAGTATTTTGATCAGGGTAGATTTGCCCGCACCATTCTCGCCGACAAGCGCGTGTACTTCTCCATGCCGTAAGTCGAAGGATACATCGTCAAGCGCCTGTACGCCGGGAAAGCTCTTGCAAATATGTTTCATTTGCAACAGTAATTGTTCGTTCATACCTTCCCCGCCCTCACATTACTTCATCTTGTTCTTGATAGTATCAATAGCGACAACGCCAATGAGTACCAGGCCGGTAAACACCTGCTGAAAATACATGGATACGCTCATCAACACCATCGCATTGCTCATTACTCCGATAAGCGCCGCTCCTATCAGCGTTCCGAGAATCGTCCCCTGTCCTCCGCTGAGCGCGGTTCCGCCTACAATCGCGGCGGCTATCGCGTCTATCTCCCAGCCCTGCCCCGCTATGGGCTGCCCGGTATTGATCCGCCCAACCATGATGATACCGGCAAGGGCGGACATAGCGCCTGAAATAATAAAAATCAGGATCTTGTTCTTGTCGATTTTTATTCCCGATATCCGCGCCGCGTCCTGATTACCGCCGATAGCTTTGATGTTGCTACCGAATATAGTCTTACTGTACAAAATGTGGAACACAATTACAAAAAAGATCATGATAATGACCGGTATAGGAACCGGTCCAACATAACCCTGCCCGATAGCGGATATCAGGTCGTTCATTACCGAAATGGACAGCCCTTTTGTCATTGTCGTTACGGTTCCCCGCACAATATTCATCATACCCAGAGTTACTATGAACGGATTTATCCCAACTTTGGTAATGAGAACGCCGTTTATCGCTCCTATTGTACAGCCTAAACTCAATGATACAAGAATCCCCAGTATACCGCTGCCGGTAGAGTTGACTACAAGGCTCATCATAACGCCCGTAAACCCGGCAATGGAACCAACCGACAAATCAAAACCTCCGGCGACAATGACCAGGGTTTCCCCGAGAGCAATGAGTACGATCATGCTGATCTGTTTTGCCACGGTGAAGAGATTGTCCACTCTGGCAAAAGAATTGGTTATAATGCTCATTATCACGCAAATAACAGCCAGAATCACGAGGATCGGGAACTCTCTGCTCCGTGTCAGGTTACCAAAAATACCCCTGGAAACCCCGGAATTGTCGCCTTTTTGCATCATTAAATATACCTCCTGGGCAGATACCGGGATGAATTAACGCATTAAAGTAGCGCTGATTAACGCTCGTTTGCGTTAATCAGCGGTTCCCTAGTTTTTCGGGTACAGTTCGTCGATATTAGCTTTTGTTACATCGATCAACCGTGTCCAGATATATTCGTCAATTTTCTTTCCCTGCTTAACATCGTAAAGAGCCTGGATTGTTTTATACGCCCAATCATAGGGGTCCTGAACAATGGTGAGCGGGATGTCCCCGTTCCGGATACCCGCGATAATCTCCGCCGTATCATCGCCAACTACTACATTGAGCTTCTTTCCCTTGCTCTTTTGGGCCGCGATTACCGCCGCGCCGGAATTCGAATCCGTTCCGTAGAAGCCCTTTACATTCGGATGCGCCTGCCACATATTCTCGACATTCGCAAGAGCCTTCGCGGGATCCGATTCCCCTGCCTGTACATCCAAAACTTTCATCCTGGGATATTTTTCACTCAGTACCTTCTTAAAATAATCAACCCGGGTAATTTGATCAGGAGCGGTCGCTACACCCATGTTAACGATGATATCACCCTCGTTATTCATCTGAGCCGCCAGAAGATCGGCCGCGTGAGAGGCAAACTCTTCCTGGTTGGTACCGACATAGGATATGCGTTTACTGCCCAGAGCGTCTACCCCAAACATAATAACAGGAATACCGGCATCCATCGCTTTGGCAATGACCGGTTTAAGCCCATCCCCGGCAACGGCGCAAATTGCGATACCATCCACTCCCTGGTTGATATAGTTTTCAATCATATTAACTTGAAGAGCTATATCCGCCCGCGCCGGAGCGTCGATAATCAGATCCACGCCCAATTCAGCGGCCTTTGCCTTTCCGCCCCGGTCGCAAGGCTCAAAGAATGGATGCACGACAGAATATAACTGGACAAATTTGAGCTTCTTGGCTCCGCCGGATTGTTGTTTCGCGCCGCCCGCGAACAGGGGCTGCGCCAGGATCAACGCGATAATTGCCGTAACAGCCGCCAGGAACATTTTCTTTTTCATACTCTCCTCCAAAATAAACAAAGATTGGTAATATTACCCCCTGTTTTCTTGAATCGGCCATGTATTATTTTCCCTGTATGATGGACAAATTGATTATTCAAAATAGAAGATGGACTTTCTTATGATTGACAAAAGGTATGCTTTGTTATACAACAAGGAATGATCACACAAAAGAAAGCCGAGGGTTTTATAAACGAACAGTTACTTGTTGTACCCGAAGCATTTCTTACCAATTTTCTCAGGAATTCACTGTCCGGATTTCTTACGGTTACTTCTACCGGGTACTTCCCCCACGCAAAGGGTCACTATATAAAGAGAGCTGGCGGCTACGGCGCAGCGCTCTTGTTATATTGCTCTTCGGGGTCGGGGTTTTATTCAATACTTGGGGAGGAACACCGGACTTTAAAGCCCGGAGAGGCGATCATCCTTCCGCCGCATGTTCCCCATGAATACGGGGCTTCCGAAGATAACCCATGGACCATCTATTGGGTTCATCTTAAAGGCAGTTGTTTCCAATCCTATTATGACATGATAGATCCGCTTTGGCCGGTACCGATAGGCGATGTTATGGGAGATAAACTCAAAGAACTGTTTCATCAGTGTTTTTGCGTCCTGCAAATGCCGTACTGTCTGGAAGAATATCTCTATCTATGCCAACTGGTAACAACCATGCTGTCTTTAATTTTATGCGCCGCGAAACAATCCTCCGTGCAGCTTACCCTGAACGGCACCGAAGGTATTGAGCGGGTAATCACCTATATGCAAAGCCATCTTCATGAGGAAATAAGCGGCGCCCAGCTCGCCGCGGCTGCGAGATTCAGCTATTCCCACCTGAGCAGCCTTTTCAAGAAATCCACCGGCTATGCTCCTAAGGAATATTTCTTGCATACCAAAATACAGGCGTCAGCCAGAGACCTTTACTTTTCAAGCCTCTCCGTCAAGGATATTGCTTTATCCTACGGCATTGAAGACGCCTATTATTTCTCCCGTCTGTTCAAGAAGATCATGGGCTTATCTCCCTCAGAATACCGGACTATTGATAAGCAGGATTAAGCAAGGATTGTTGTACATATTCAAAAACGTGAATGACAAGAGAAGCAACTGGGTACTAATATACCCCATGTTCCTTTACCGCGCTTACAAAAGCCTCAATGTTTTCCCAGGGAACATCAGGCTCAATGGTATGGGTGGGAGAGAGAACCAGGCCGCCGCCTTTTCCAACGTTCACTATCATCCGCTTTACCAGACTTTTCACATCCCCCGGCGTTCCGAAGGGCATCGTTGTTTGTGTACCGATAGTGCCCCAAAATGACAGTTTGTCCCCGTATTGTTTTTTCAATGCTACCGCTTCCATACACTCAGGCTGTACAGGATTCAGTATGTCAACGCCGATTTCAATGAGGTCGGGAATTATGGCCTGCAGGTCCCCATCGCCATGGTAGAAAATGAGGATGTCAGGTTTTGTCTCTTTCGCCTTCTGTATGATGTTCGCCATACGCCCCTTAAGCAGGTCCCGCCAGAGCGGCGGAGACATCATCATGGCAAGCTGGGTGGAAACATCATCCCCCAGCATGAGCACATCCACGCCGGCGGCGGCGTATTTCTCCGCCATGCCAAGACGAATCCCGGTGATTTTATCAAGCAGGGTTTCCGCAAAATCGCGATCCTCCACCATGTCGATAAGGAAATTGTCCATGCCTCGAAGATACCAGGCAATCTCGAAGATCGTCATCTGCATGAAGGCCACTGAAGCAAGGTCGTTAGTATGAAGGGCGCGCACCGTCAGGCCCAGGCTCTCCCAGCGGTAACTTTGGTCATAATCAGGGAAAGGGTACTCTTCAATTTCCGAAACGGCGCTGAAGGCGGCCATGGGGTGGAGCATCTCCTCAAAGTGCGCCACGCTGCCAGGAATACTGTACACCCCCCAATCCGGATTCCAGCTTAGGGGCCGGGCATTAACCGGTAAATTGTTGTAGTATTTGCTGTAATCAATGTTTTCTTTGGTGGGGAGCGGTTCCACATAGCGAAACGGAACCCCAAAGTGCACTTTTGAATCAACGCTCCCCGCGGCGGTAACATTCGATGCCGCCGCTCCGCTCGCATGGGCGCCTAGTTTTTTGCGAAGATTTTCCTCATGAAAGGGACAGAGGGTGATGTCAAACGGTACCCACTTCGGATTATCACGCCGCAGCGCCCGCAAGAAATTTTCCCTGTTCGTCATCAGCCCCGTCCCCTCCAGCCTTAATTAGCCTGGGCCCCCATTATCTGCTTGTAGTTGGAGACGTCAACCATGGTGGCGCTAAAAGGATACACGCCGAATGCGGCGCCGGATTTCTTATACTCGGCATAAGGTTCCGCTCCTTTCTCGAGCCAGTCCATGGCGGCGTTGCCCGCGAGGGTTCCGTCCAACACCGGGTCGATATAAGCGGCGGCCTTGAAGCAGGAATAGGGCTTCTTGAATTCGTCCTTGGCAAGGTAACCGCCCACACCGGCGACAATAGCGTTCCTGTCCAGGTTAGCCTGCTCCAAAGCGCGGGTGCAGCCTTGGGCGCCTTCGTCATTCGGGGCCATTACAATCCAGTTTTTGTACTGGGGGTTGGCCGTAATCGTGGCTGACGCGACGTTAAAGCCCTTTTCGGAAGTACCGTCATAAGGCGCCTCAATGATCTTGTTTCTTGCAAATGCGGGAACCAGTTTAACGAACTCGTCCCTGGCGCCTTCGCTGCGGGGTACGCAGGAAGAAACTTCCGGCATAGTCATAAGCATAAACGCGGTGTCGGCGTACTTGGCCGCGAGGTTATTGGCATTGTAGTACTTGCCCAG
>JAITNM010000183.1 GCA_031290475.1 Treponema sp.
GTCTCGGAAGATATAATTGACGCGAGCCGTTCCGCTTTGGTGGATTCTATAGAGTACAAACTGATACGGGATATTGAACGGCGGTTCAAGGCATATTTATAGGAGTTGAATATGATAACCATGATGTTGCGCGGCCGGCTGGCCGCGCTGTTAAACCGAACAGGAGGCAAAGCCTCATGAATTATTCGATAGCGGTGGTACCCGGTGACGGGATTGGACCTGAAGTGACGGCCCCGGCCCTGGAAGTCCTGGACGCCTTTGGGGATGCCTACGGCATTGTGTTTAAATATGTGGAACTTGAAGCGGGCGGCAAGGCCATCGACTCCACCGGGGAGCCCCTGCCCAAAGAAACCCTGGAAACCGCCAAACAGTGCGACGCCCTTCTTTTGGGCGCCGTAGGGGGCCCCCGGTGGGAGACCCTCCCCGGCCGCCTCCGTCCCGAGCGGGCCCTCCTCGGCCTCCGCGCGGGCCTCGGCGTTTTTGCCAACCTCAGACCCGCAGTGTTACTACCCCAGCTCCGTTCCGCCTGCCCTGTCAAGGACGAAGCGCTTATCGCCGGCAACAGCGAGGGCAAGCCCGGCTTCGATCTCCTCATAGTACGGGAGCTCACCGGGGGTATCTATTTTGGGGAGCGGGGCCGCAGCGCCGATGGAAATTCGGCCTGGGACACCGAGACCTACTCCAGGGCTGAAATTGAACGGGTGCTCCGCACCGGTTTTGCCGCCGCCGCTTCGCGCCGGAAAAAGCTCTGCGTGGTGGACAAGGCCAATGTTCTGGAATCAAGCCGCCTCTGGCGGGAGGTGGCCCAGGAAGCGGCGAAAGATCACCCCGATATTGAGACAAGTTATCTTTATGTTGATAACGCCGCCATGCAGCTCATCCGCGCCCCGGGCCAGTTCGATGTGATCGTTACGAGTAATCTCTTTGGAGACATACTCTCCGACGAGGCCTCGGTCCTCACCGGTTCCATCGGTATGCTGGCGTCCGCCAGTCTTGGCAGCCCCACGGACCCGCTTGCCAAAAACGGCCGCCCCATGGGTATGTATGAACCCATCCACGGCTCCGCGCCGGACATCGCCGGGCAGGACATCGCCAACCCGCTGGCGGCGATTCTTTCAACAGCGATGCTGCTGCGCTACTCCTTCGGCCTTGAAAAAGAGGCTGCCGCCGTGGAAGCGGCGGTAAACGCCGTGCTGGACGCGGGGTTGCGTACCAGGGACATTGCGAGCCGCGGCAGCGGCGGCGCTACGGAAAAGATAGTGGGAACAAAGGCAATGGGCGAGGCGGTGCTCAAGGCGCTGGAAACGGCGCCTGCCGCCATTTAAGGAGGATATGATGCGCAGTGATTCTGTTAACAAAGGCGTGGCCCGCTCTCCCCACCGGTCGCTATTCAAAGCCATGGGGTTTATCGACGAGGAATTTAACCTGCCCCTCATCGGCATCGCGGCGGCCAAGAGCGAAATTGTGCCGGGGCATCTGCACCTGGACACCATCGCCAAAGCCGCCGCCGACGGGGTGCGCCTCGCCGGGGGTGTTCCGGTTATCTTCCCCGTGATCGGCGTATGCGACGGCATCGCCATGGGCCATGAGGGGATGAGGTATTCCCTGGCGACTCGTGAACTCATTGCCGATTCCATTGAATGCATGGTCATGGCCCATGGCTTTGACGCGGTAATTTACATCCCCAACTGCGACAAGATCGTGCCCGGTATGCTCATGGCTTCCGCCCGGCTCAACCTCCCCGCGGTATTTGTGTCAGGGGGGCCCATGCTGGCCGGGCGCAAAGACGGAAAAACCCTTACCCTTACCACCATGTTTGAAGCAGTGGGGGCCGTGGGCGCGGGAACCATGACCGAGGCCGAGCTCTTCGACCTGGAAGAGAAGGCCTGTCCCGGCTGCGGTTCCTGTTCCGGCATGTTTACCGCCAATTCCATGAACTGCGTTACCGAAGCCCTGGGTATGGCGCTTCCGGGCAACGGCACCATTCCTGCGGTGATGGGAGAGCGGCTCCGCCTTGCCAAGCGCACCGGAGTCCTCGCCCTTGAGGTGCTTAAAAAAGACATCCGGCCCAAGGCCGTACTCACCGAAAAGGCCTTCCTCAACGCCCTTGCCCTGGACATGGCCCTGGGCTGTTCCACCAACACCGCCCTCCATCTGCCGGCCATTGCCCACGAGGCGGGTTTCAGGCTTGACGGGGAAACTTCGTTTCCAGAGCTCCTCAACAAGGTGAGCGCCGTCACTCCCAACCTCTGCAAGCTCGCCCCCGCCGGCTCCGCCGCCATTGAGGATCTCCAGCAGGCCGGGGGTATTCCCGCGGTGTTCAGTGAGCTGGCAAAGAAAAACCTTATCGACGGCAGTAGTATTACGGTGTACGGAACCCTGGCCGACTCGTATAAAAACGCCGTTAACCGTAACCGCGATATTATCCGGCCCCTGGAAAACCCCTATTCGGCAACCGGGGGACTCGCGGCCCTTCGGGGTAACCTTGCCCCCGACGGCTGTGTCGTAAAACGCAGCGCCGTGGCGCCGAATATGCTTAAGCACGAGGGGCCCGCCAGGGTCTTCGATTCCGAAGAAGCCGCCTTTGACGCTATCATGGAGGGGGGGATAAAAGCCGGGGATGTCATCGTCATCCGCTACGAAGGACCCAAAGGCGGTCCGGGTATGAAGGAGATGCTCGGTCCCACCGGCGCTTTGGCGGGAATGGGCCTGGACGACAAGGTGGCCCTTATCACGGACGGCCGTTTTTCCGGGGCCACCAAAGGGGCCGCCATTGGGCATGTGTCCCCCGAAGCCGCCGAGGGGGGGCTTATCGGCCTTATCAAAGAGGGGGATATTATCGCCATAGACATTGAAGGACGGTCTATTAACGTAAAATTAAAGGACGATGAAATCCTTCGGCGGAGGAAGGACTGGAAGCCCCTGCCTCCCAAGGTGAATCACGGTTACCTGGCCCGGTATGCCAAGCTGGTAAGTTCCGCCGCTACCGGAGCGATATTTAAAGAGCATTGAGCCGGTTCCAAAATTTTGGCCCGGCTCTTGGAAAAATCAACAACCCCGCCGCAAGCGGCCGGGGTATGTTGTTCTCATAAGGTATTGGTCTCGGGTCCATGCCCCTTATAACGCCCCAAGGGGCGGGGTATGGACCCTCGCCACGAATCAATTAGGAGTATATATGCAGTATTCAGGCGCCCGCATCTTAATCGAAGCCCTGATTGAACAGGGGGTGGATACCATTTTCGGGTACCCCGGGGGTGCGGTCTTATTCTTATACGACGAACTTTACAAACACCAGGACCGGATCAGGCACATCCTGGTGAGCCACGAACAGCACGCCGCCCACGCCGCCGATGGATACGCCCGATCCACCGGCAGGGTGGGGGTGTGCCTGGCAACCTCGGGTCCCGGGGCCACGAACCTGGTTACCGGTATTGCTACGGCTTACATGGACTCGGTTCCCCTGGTGGCAATTACCGGCAACGTTACGATTCCGCTTTTAGGCAAGGATAGTTTCCAGGAAGTGGATATTGCGGGGATCACCATGCCCGTGGTGAAGCATAACTGGATCGTCAAGGATGTGAATGAACTGGCTGAAATCATCCGGGAGGCTTTCTTTGTCGCCCGGTCCGGACGTCCCGGTCCTGTGCTTATCGACATCCCCAAGGATATAACTTCCTTCCTTGCGGAGTGGGTTCCCTTGGAGGGGAAGGGCAAGAAAAACCGCCTTCAGGGGGCCTACAAAACCGCGGATATGGTTCTGGCCGAAATGGACGGCGGTTCCCCGGAAACAACCGGTCTTTCATCCCTGGAGGCCGAGGCTGCCGCGGTAAGCGCCCGGGCTAAACGTCTGGAGGAACGGAACGAAAGGCCCACCTTTACCCCCGAGGAAGTAGATCAGGCCGTATCTCTCTTGGGCGGGGCCAAGCGCCCGGTAATCTACGCCGGCGGCGGGGTCATTATTTCCGGGGCCGGGACGGAGCTGGTCCAGCTTGCGGAGCGGCTTAACGCGCCGGTGGCCTTCTCCCTCATGGGTATTGGGGCCTTCCCCAGGGATCACCGGCTCTGTACCGGCCTTATCGGTATGCACGGAACGGTGGCCTCCAACAAGGCGGTTCAAAGGGCGGACCTTCTGGTGACTATCGGCGCCCGGTTTTCCGACCGGGTCACGAGCCAGACCGACCAGTTTGCCAAATCCGCCAAAATCCTCCAATTCGACATTGATCCTGCGGAGATCAACAAGAACGTCCATGCCGATGCCTGGGTAGTGGGGGACATCAAGGCAGTCTTAGGCCGGATACTCAAAAAACTCCCCTCCAAGGCCGCCACCGGCTGGGCCGGCGAAATTGACCGGTGGAAGACCCATGTGCCTAAGGCCCATCACCGTAAAACCGCCCTCCATCCCCGGTTTGTTATCGAAGAAACCGCCGCTCTTTTAGGGGGTGACTCCATTGTGGTTACCGATGTAGGCCAGCATCAGATGTGGGTTGCCCAGTTCTACCCCGTTACCCGGCCCCGGTCTTTCATCACCTCCGGAGGACTGGGAACCATGGGATTCGGCTTAGGAGCGGCCATGGGGGCTAAAATTGCCAACCCCAAGAGACCTGCGGTGCTTTTTACCGGGGATGGTTCCTTCAGGATGAACTGTGGGGAACTTGCCACCATCGGGGTCTATAAGATCCCCCTGCTCATTATCATTATCAATAACCAGGCGCTGGGTATGGTCCGCCAGTGGCAGGCCCTGTTCTGCGAAGAACGTTACGGGGAGACCACTTTAGACCGTCCGCCGGATTTTGTGAAACTTGCCGAGGCCTACGGCCTTTCCGGCCGGCGGGCCGGGACCGAAAAAGCCTTTACCGAAGCCCTGAAAGCCGCCCTTAAGGAACTTTCCGCGGGCCGTCCGGCGCTGATTGAGGCAAATATAGACCGGGATGAAAGGGTTCTTCCCATGGTTCCCGGCGGGAAACCTATAGATGAGCAAATTTTGTAAGTTATTTGTGTTTGATATGGTAAATTGACCTAAGAAATACTAAAGTTTTAGATGAAATTTGCCGATTTTTCTATAGGGAGTGATCTGTCAGGGACCTTCTGTGCACAGGAGATGGAGGAGTAAGATGAAAAACAAGCAGGCTCTCTTGATGATACTATTTGGTTTGTGCGCCATCTCAGTCTCATTTGCTCAGCAAATTCGAAATTTTGTGCAGTCGGGGCCTTCTACTCAGCAATTGGATGCGCCGGGGACCACCATCGCGCATCCAAGTCTCGCCGTGGGTACCCGGGTAAGGGTCACCAATCTGGAAAACGGCCAGCAGGTTATAAGTACTGTAGCGGGCCGTATACCCGCGTCTCCTAACCGTATTACGGATCTTTCCAAAGCCACCGCCCAGAGCATAGGTATAGGCAGTGACGGTGTTCAGGTTCGCTTGGAAGTTATTACCGACCGACCGCCTCGTGAAGAGCCGCCTCCTCCCGAGCCGATACCGGTGGAGGTGACTGTAGTGCAACAGCCGCCGGAGGAGCCGGAAGAAGAGCCGGAGGAAGAGCCGGAGCCGGAGGAAGAACCTGAGCCGGAGCCGGAAGAAGAGCCGGAACCGGAAGAAGAGCCCGAAGAAGAACCGCAGCCTGAACCGGAACGGCGCAATGAACCGCCTCAGGTAACCGTTATTTACCCGCCCTATTACCCCTATGAGAATCAGGATAGGAGGGAGCCGGATTCATCCAGGTCCAGTACGAATTTTACCCCCTGGTCCATGCCGACAACGACGAACGCTTCTCCGGTTATTGCCCCTTCCCCGACGACCAGTCCGGCGCCAACGAGCACGAGCCAGACTTCACCCACAACGGCGCCCAATTCTTCGCCTTCTACGTCGTCTAATCCGGCAATTGTATCCCCGGCGCCGAATACCGCACCGGTAACATCGACTTCGCCGGTAACGACAACTTCGCCGACTACGGCGCCTACGACTTCGCCTACAAGCTCCCCAACGGTGTCTCCCACCATGATGGGCCCCACCGTTGTAGCCCCTGCGGCGGCCCCTGCGGCGCCTCAGAATTCGACGTCCCAGACTCCAAATATCATGGTGATTCCGATTTATACGAATCCTCCCGGATCGGACAAGGCTTCCGGTCAGCCGGCATATACGTATTCCAATGCGCCCATAAATCCGGCGCCGGTTCCCGCACCGGCTCCAGCCCCCGCCCCCGCACCGGCTCCGGCGCCTGTACCGGCAGCGCCCCAGTACGCAGCTCCGGCGCCCCAGTACGCAGCCCCCGCCCCGGCGTACGAACCACCCCCGGCTCAAGCGCCCGCACCGGCCCCTGCGCCTGCTCCGGTACGCAGACCTGCCGCCCCAAGGACGCAAGCCCCGGCGCCTGCGCCTGCTCCGGTCTTCCAGCCCAACTACGCGCTGCCGCCGGCAATCGTCAAACCGGCCATGCCCCCGGCGAATAGTTACTATATTTACCGGGTTCAGGTCGGTGCGTACAAGAGTACCCAGAATGCCAAAGACGCCTTTGACCGGCTTGTGGTCCTCGGGTTTACCCCTGCCTACGAACGGGTAGGAGAGCTGTACCGGGTAGTGCTTTCGGGAGTACGGGGTCAGGATATGCTCGAAGTGGCCCGGCTCCTGGGCTATGCAGGTTTCCGGGAAGTGATTATTCGGGAAGAAAATTAACCCCTAACCAGGGCTTGTTCTAAAAAAGGGTGATGCCTCAGGGCGTCACCCTTTTTTTCGTGCGCCGCCGATACGGGGTAAATTATACCGGGTTTTGCAGGGGATATTTTCCATATTTCCACGCCGCGTCATAAAAAGCGTAAATGTTTTCCGGCGGCGTTTGTTTTGGCAGCCCGCAGCCTAAACCGAGCATGTAACCCCTTGGATTATCGTAAGCGTCGGTAATACATTTTTTAACCGCCCTGTCGACGGTTTCCGGCGTACCAAGGAGCATCACCTCCGCCGGACATACATTGCCCATCAGCGTTGCCCTGGAACCGATACTCTTCTTTGCCTCAAACAGATCAATCCGTTCATCAAGACTGAGAATATCCGCCCCGGCATCCACCATCTCGTTCCAGATTTTTTTTGTGTTGCCGCAGATATGCAATGATGACAGACGCCGGTTGAGACTTTTGATATTGCCAAACAGTTCTTTTAAATAGGGAAAAGCGAAATCCTGAAACATCTTTTTGTTGATAAGGCTTCCGGAAGCGGTAGGTTCACCGACGCTGAAGGTTATATCAAGGGTCGCGGCCTTTTGGACAAAGATCATAATCGCATCAAGAGAAATTCTAAGGAGCCGATGGACAAATTCCGGGTTGGTATATAATGCGCGCATGAGGTTCTCCGTGCCGTACAGATTGCCTGCAGTTGTGAAAGGTCCGGAAAGACAGACATCTACGGGAACTTCATCGCCAAAGGCTTCAAGAAGCATTTCAATGTTTTCAAAAAACATGGTATACCGGCCGGCTTTTGAAAATTCGGGAATTTCAACCCGGTCAATATCCTCTTGGCTTTTAACGCCATACTCCGTCACAAATGGGGTGCTCTCCAGGGGAAATTCGAGCGTCGATCCGAGAACCTCAGAAGCGCCGGCAACACCCAGCAGGACTACTGCGGCGTCCATGTGATAGGTATTGTATGCCGCAACCTGGGCAGCCGTATTCAACCGGGCGGACAAGTGTATGTCCCGGGGTTTTTTGTCTATCAGCGCGGCAATGTTGTCACTCATAAATATATTGGTGGGCAGGCGATCGTAGGGCCTGCCCTCATAAAAAGCGGTCAGCCGCTCCATTGGGGTCATTTCGTCTTTGGTTAGCATTTTGTTTTACCTCCAGTGATTTCACTTTGCATCAGCCTTTAACCGCGCCTTTGGTTATGCCGTCAATGATCTGCCTTTGCAGGCAAAAATATACGATTGTAACCGGTATTATTAAATAGACAATACAGGTGCAGATCTTTGTCCAGTCCGTCCGGTATTGGCCGGCAAACATGTATGCTTTCAGTGGAAGGGTGGCAAGGTTCACGTCCGTCAGCATGATCATCGGAAGATAGAAATCATTCCATATAGTCAGGCTGGAGATGATGATCACTGTCGCGACAGCGGGTTTAAGCAGGGGAAGGATAATCCTGCTGTACACGCCGAAATGTGAAACTCCGTCAATATAGGCAGCTTCGGAAATCTCAATCGGGACGGAAAGCATAAAATTCGAAAACATCAGGATCGCCAGCGGAAGTCCGCTTGCGATGTAAATAATAATAAGGCCGCCAAGTGTGTTTAAAAGTTTGAGATATTTATAAAAAATATACAGGGGGATGATAACGCTCTGTATGGGCAAAAAAAGGGGAAAAAGAAAGGCCAGGGACAGAAGCGTCCTGTTCTTAAACCGCATTTTAGCCAGGGCATAGGCGGCGATGGAGCCGAACGCGAGCTGTCCGAATACGGAAAAAATCGTCAGAATAGCGCTGTTCATCATCGCCTGGGAAATCTTTGCCGTTTTATAGACGTTGATGTAATTTGCCAGGGTTAAAACCCTGGGGAGGCTTACAGGATCGTCAAGGTAGTTCCCCTTTGTTTTTAAGGATGTAATCAAAAGCAGAAAGAACGGATACAGGGCGCTTAAAACAAGGACAAGCAGTACCGCTGTCTGTAGGATAGAAATTTCCTTTCTTTTCCGGTAAGGCTTCATCCCGGCAAATCTCCTTCATTCCGCTTAAGAATAAAAAGCTGAAACACTGTTATGAGTAAGATCACAAGAAACATGACCAATGATATGGCAGTTCCATAACCCAGTTTATTATATAGAAATGTATAGCTGTAGGTAGTAATCGCGATGGTTTCTGTGGAATAGCCCGGGCCGCCCTTGGTCATTACATAGGGCAAATCGAAAAATTTCAACACGCTGATGGCCGATAAGATAAGGTTTACCGTTATCGCCGGCCGCAGGGAAGGGATAATAACATGGGCGAAACACGCCGCGGGGCCGGCGCCGTCTATCTCCGCGGCCTGAAGAAGCTCCTGGGGAACATTTTGCAATCCGGCAAGGTAGATAATCATATTCCATGCAACCCATTGCCACATGCTGACAAATATCACAAGATAGATCGCATTTACCGAATCCCCAAGCCAGGTAAATCCTGAGATTGCGGGAATTCGGAAATATTTTGATAGGAGCGGAAGGGGTCCGTTTACGGGATCAAACATAAGGGACCAGATGAAACCAACCGCAATGGTCGCAATGCAGGTTGGCATAAAGAGTATGGTACGAAACATATTTCTGAGCCTGAATGATTTATTTAACAGCAGAGCCAAAAAGACTGAAAGGATATTCTGTACAATCACCAAAAAAAAGAGGTACTTTATATTGTTTAATAAAACCTGTTCCATGCGTTTTTCATGAAACAGGTCAAAATAATTGCGCATTCCGATAAAATGCCAGTTGAACCCAATCCCGGTCCAATCCGTAAGGCTTGCAAGAATGCTGAATACAAACGGAACCGCGTAAACAAAAATAATCAGAATTGCCGCGGGAGCGGTAAACAAAAGGGGAAGCGGGTTTACCTTTTTTTTTATACCATTTATGCGCTTCCGCCCGGCCGGCTCCGCCCGGCTTCCCCTGTATGTTGAAACGCCGCCCATAGCCGCCGTCCCGGCCGGGAAAATCGACCCCTGGGCGTTATTACCGTACACCGTCCCGTTAATTCTTTTTATCCTGTGCGTCCTGAACGAGCTGTCCGAGCTCTTCGGGAGTTATCTGATTCTGAAACAGTAATTGCACCCCCTTAAGCATTTCCGCCTGGGCCGCCGAATTCTGAAGACTGTGATAAAAATCCGCGGATTTCTTAGTGAGCAGGGGCTGCCAAAGTCCGACCAGGGGATTAAAATCCATCGGGGCGCCTATAACCGGCGAAAAGGCGCTTAGATTTTCCGCGACGAGCTTTGCCCCATCGGCGGAGGAGAGGAATTCAACGAACTTCAGGGCCGCCTCGGGGTATTTGCTTGAGGCGGCGACAGCTTCCGAGGAATAGATAGTGATGGGGACAACATTTTCCTCCCCTGCCCTGTTATGAGGAATCGGGAAGACGCCGATTTCAAAGCCAGGGGCGTTATCGCCGGAAAGGCTTATCATCGTAAATTCACCCTGAATAAGCAACGCGGTTTTCTGCTGCCTGAACAAGGTAATGGCGGCGTCATCGCTCAAACCAAGGACATCTTTGGAAATATACCCTTTTTTAATAAAGTCCGAGATGTCTTTAAAGGTATTAACAAAAACCGGGTCCGTATATTTAAGCTCCCCCCGATCCACCCGTTCAAAAGCGCCGGGATCACTGACCACAATCCTGTGGAGAAAGGGAAATATTTCAAAACTGACGGGCCAGATGTCCTTCCAGCCGTTACCCAGAGGGGTAATCCCCGCAGCCTTGAGCTTTTCAGAAACCTCAAGGAATTCTTCCCAATTTGCCGGTTCCTGCAAATTCAGCCGGGTAAAAATATCTTTATTGTAGTATACGCCGGCGACATTCAGCGCGCTGGGGGCGCTGTATACCTTGCCGTCAACCCGTACCGCGTCAATAGCGGAATCGGTAAAATTTTTCAGAAAATCTCCGCCCGTAAGTTCAAGAAGGTAGCCCGCGTTCACATAATCCCTGCGGGATTCGGCGCGTATGGTCGTCACGTCGATATTATTCCCCGCCAAAAACCGTAGTTTTTGATCGTTAAGGTATTCTTCGGTGGTTGTTGTACCGGTCTGGGCGATCACCCTGATGCCGGGATTTCTTTTCTGAAACTCATCGATCAGTACCTGAGGATAATTTTTATCGGGGTTAGCGCGCCAGGTTGTATAATAAATTTCGGCCCTTTCCTCCTGCCCCGCGTTCCCTTTACCGGCGGTTTTTTGTTGACCGCATCCGGTCAGAAGAACGAGCGCCACGATAACCGGAATCGCCGCTGCGGCGACAGGTACTTTTCCTAATCCTTTTTTCATTGAAATGCTCCTTTTAAACTATAGAATTCCTATAGTATTTATATGTTTTATATAATATAATAGGCAATAAACCTTGTCAATCCTTTTTTCGCCCCTTTGCCCTTTTTTTCGATGATTACATTGATCCTGTACGCGGGGCGCCGGATCAGAATCCCATGAAGCTCCTCAGTCCTTAATATAGCTGTAGGGTTCCCTGGCGTACCAATCGGCCTTATAGGGCTGTTTAACATATTGGGCAAGCCGGGTTTCATAGGACGAATTTTTCATGGCAAAGATCAGCCGGCGGACGATGCGGTAGAACCCGGTATAGGCGAAACAGGGTTTCAGGGCGTCAAAGAGCTGTACGGACGTAAAGCCCGCCTTCGCGAGCCAGCCGTGGGTACCGTTGTGGGAAATTACCACATCGGGCTTAAGCCGCCTGAGCTGGTTGATCATTTCGAAGGGCTGGTTGCTCACCGCCACAGGCAAATCCGGAAATTCTTCGGCAAGCCCGGTAAATACCTCATCCGCGTTGGTATCGTAGTGGTAGGCGCGGATGCCGATCATATTGACCCCCAGTTCCTTCAACGCTATCGCCTCCGTGCCGGAGCGGATAACCCCGCCGCAAATGAGGAGCCGCTTCCCCCTGATTTGGGGCAGGAGCGGTTCCAGGGCTTTCCGGAGTTCCTGTTCCTCCTGATCGATAAGGCTCTTTGCCTTGTCCGATAAGTCGTAATGATCCGCTATGGCGAGGATCCAGTTCCGGGTAGCGGTAAAACCGATGGGCATGTCCGCGATTATGTAGGGTATGTCGTACTTTTCCTTAAGATAGGTGAGGATGTAATCGTCGTGGAGGTTGCACATGCTCACGTTAAGTCCCGCGAAGGTCATCATCCGGAGCTCTTTCATACTGCAATACTCGGCAAAAAAGCGCACGTTAACGCCGATGGCGTTGAGCAGCCGTTTTAGTTCCCCTTCATCATCAGGCCCGATGGAGGTGGCGTTAAAGATATTCACAGTCAGCCGTTTTTGAGCGTTAAAGCGGTGGATATTGATGAGATAGTCCGGATCGCTCTGCTCCACCGGGGTATAGTCTTCGTAGGGAACCGGTTCCAGGGGAATACGGCGCAGCACCGAATGGTAGAACGAGTCGTAGGCGCTTGCCACCACCCGGGACTTGAAGCCCGGGCAGTGGATCGCCGTCACCGTGGCGCAGGTCCCCTCGGCGGTACTGCGGACGATCTCTTCAATATCATCGCCAATAATGGCGGGCGTACAGGTCGCCACCACAAAGATGATCTCCGGCCGGAATTCCCGGTCCGCATAGATGATGGTCCGGCGCAGTTTATCTTCCCCGCCGGTAATAACATCCGATTCCTGGAGATTGGTGGAAAGCCACACCGTGGTCTCGGGCTTCTTGCCCCGGCGGGCTTTGCCAACGCTGGAAGAGGCGCCCAGGCTGTGCATGTTCGAGCCGCAGCCAATGGGGGCGTGCACGACAATGACGGCGTTTTCCACCGTGGTGGCCATCATCAGGGAAAGGGTCATCTGGCACGTATTTGCCTGCCAGAACCGCCGGTTCTTTTTCAGCATACAGCCGGATTTAGCGCAGTTCAAAAGTTCGCAGCTTGTGCCGGTAAAACTATCCCCAACGGTCAAACGCCGATCCCGTACCGGGGGTATCGCCTGCTCATAATAATTCGTTTCCTTATGTTCCATTACCGTTCTCCTTCCAAGCCGCATTTAGGAAGTGGCAAGAATTGAATTTATCAAATCTTCAAACAGGTGCAGGCCGCCCCGGTACCCCGCATAGCCCCGATCCATAACCAGCCGGTTAGGCATGGGATAGCTGATACTGAGCTGCCGGGCGCCCCGTTTGATCGCCGTAGGCCGTTCGAGGGCGCTGCCCAGGATGAAAAGGGGGCTGTAGTCGTCAAAATACCGCTGGCCGCGATTTTCCGGGAGACGGCCGGCCATGGTTTTGGCAATCCCCGCGGCGCCGGTTTCGAAGATGAGTTCCGAATCAAGGCCCGCGGCGCCGTAGCTTTCCTCTAATTGCCGTTTCTCCGGATCTTTAAGCTGATCGGTGACAAAGGAATGGAGCACCACCCAGCCAAGTTCCCGCTGTAAAAAGGAGGCGACCGGGATCAGATAATTTGAATTCGTCGCCGTCACCGCGTAATGTTTCATATCGCTGTCGCCGAAAAGATCCGATCCCCGGGCGAAGTAGCCGTAATATTCCTGGTTTTCCTGTTCTATGAGGGCATTCAGGGTCTTTTTCGGCACTTCAATATGTCCGGCCAACTCAAGGAGGAAGCGGGTGGCGGCCTCGGCGCCGATGGGCAGGGCTGTTGACCAGCCGGGGGTCCCGTGGCGCTCCTGAAAATTCCGGGCAAAATTCTGGGCGTAAACCCCGGAAAAAACGATGTTTAAGCCGGCCTTTGGGGCGGCCAGGATATTGTCAAAGTTCTGGTCCGGGGTAAAGAAGGTGTTTACCCGCAGCCCCAGACCCTTAAGCAGCCGGGCGATTTCCGCAAGATCCCCCCGGAAAAAGGGGTCATAGGCGGGGACCAGGCCGAAAAGATTTACAAGCCCAGGATCATGTTCCGCCGCCGGTTGCAGGTAATGGTTGAAAATACCGTCCAGGAGGATTTCATAGCCCGCATAGGAATCGCCCTTAAAACTTGGCGTGTTGACGGCGATCACCGGTTTGCCCTCGCCGGAAAATTTACCTACCACCCCGTGGACATCGTCGCCGATCATCTCGGTAACGCAGCCTGTGGTCACAATGTAGAGCCGGGCGTCGATCAGTTCCAGGGTTGTGCCGATCTGTTCTTCAAGCCGTTCAGCCCCGCCAAATATAACTTCATTTTCGGTGATGGAACTGGCTGGCGCGTAGGCGCCGCTGCAATACCCCGAACCCAGGTTGCCGCCCCCTGTCGAGGCTGATCCGCCGAGGGCGCCGCCGCAGCCGATCGCGCTGTGGATCACCGGCGCCACATCGGGCAAGGCCGATATGGCCGCCAGGGCTCCTGCCAGCGGACATGCCGAACGGGGCCGCTCAACAAAATCTGCCATATTTATGCGTCTCCTTTATGAATATTGGTAGAGGGGCGTGGAAAGGTACCGTTCCCCCGTATCGGGCAGCAGGGCCACCACGACCTTGCCTAAGTTTTCAGGCCGCCGGGCGATGTGCCTCGCCGCGAACGCCGCCGCCCCGGAACTGATGCCCACCAGGAGCCCTTCATCCCGGCTCAGGGACCGGGACGCCTCAAAAGCCTCGTCACTCCGCACGGAGAACACCTCATCCACCACCGAAGAATCGTACACCTGGGGGATAAACCCCGCGCCGATTCCCTGAATACGGTGGGGCCCCGGCGCTCCCCCGGAGAGTACCGGCGATTCATAGGGTTCCACGGCGATAATTTGGACCGTGCCCTTCTTTGCCTTGAGGTTTCGGGCCACCCCGGTGATGGTACCGCCGGTTCCGACGCCGGCGACAAAAATATCCACCGCCCCCCCGGTATCCTCCCAGATTTCCTCTGCGGTGCTCCGGTAATGTATCTCGGGATTGGCCGGATTCTCAAACTGCTGTAAAATAACGCTGTTCTTGATGGCGCCCCGTAACTCCTCGGCCCGCCGTACCGCGCCCCGCATACCCTCCGGTCCGGGGGTCAGCACCACCTGGGCGCCGTAGGCCTTTACGATGCTTCGCCGTTCGACGCTCATGGTTTCCGGCATGGTGAGTATCACCGGATAACCCCGGGCCGCCGCCACAAAGGCGATGCCCACCCCGGTATTGCCGCTGGTGGGCTCAATGATGGTGCAGCCCTGTTTCAGGACGCCTCTTTCCTCGGCATCAATAATCATGTTATAGGCGATACGGTCTTTTACGCTTCCCGCAGGATTAAAATATTCGAGCTTAAAATAGAGCTCGGCGGTCAATTTGTCCTTTTTCGTAAACCGCCGGGGATTCAGCATCGGGGTGTTCCCGATAAGTTCTGTCATACATGATACGGCTTTAATCATGATTTCCTCTATAAATATTTATACTATAGGTATAGTAGGAATTTGTCAAGAGAAACGCTTTGAAAAGCGCTCCCTTAGGCGTCTCTGGCGCCGATTGGCGCCTTGCGGTTTACCACTCCCGGGGCTGGTATTTGCCTTCCGGTTTGGTGATCTTGAACGTGTCCCCCGACGGCTCCACAACATAAAAACCGTTTTTCAGGGCGTATGTTTTTTCGCTTTCGCTG